>DATKAK010000130.1:0-9087 GCA_035498295.1 Gallionella sp.
CTTTTAATAGCGATGCTAGCTTGTCGGCCAGAATTTTGGATGGACGGATTTTTCCCTGGTCTATTCGATACATCACATCGCAGGAGTCACCGTATTTAACATAGCGCTTGATGAAGTCAGCAAGCTTTTGCGCATCTTTACGAAGAAATGCAGGAGCCCTATGGGTGTGATATTCATAAAAAATATCATTAATAACATCATCTGAGATGCAATTGTGCAAATAGGCGCAGGGTTGCAGACCGATGTTTTCCTGCTGAACTGTTTCGTTGAAATCTTCCAGCAAAGCAGCATAAGTCCAAGCCTGATATGAAGGATGACTGACTTCGCGCTCCGCTCCACCAACGAATGTTCTGACAACACCATCCATGAGAGTGGCCTTGACGTTTTCCCACTGCTTTAGCTCAATGATAATGGCGGTGGATTGATTGTTCTGGGTTCTGCCAGTAAGAATGAAATCTATACGCTTGGTTGTTTGCGGGAGCGTATATTCAATTGCTACGCCTGAGTCAGCCGGAATCTCGTCATCACCGAGCACTTGGCTCATATACAGCATTGAGGTACGCCAAGCACTGATTTCGTTTCTACTAGTGGAATGCCCTAAATGACGTTGGAATGAGGCAAGGATTTTTTGGTCAATAGTATCTGCACGAACATCGCGAAGAAACTCGATTTTCGTGGATGTATATACGAGCACTTCAATTCCCCAAGATCATTATTCGTATTCAGTATACTTTTTGGAACTACCACGAACCTTTTCAGATGGATATTTCTTTGCATTGGCTTCAATTTTATGATTTACCGCTTCCAGCAGGTCGATATCAAGTTTGTCAGCAATTCTAATTAGGTATATCTGAATATCGGCTAGCTCTTCTCTTACCTTATCTAAATGCTTTTGCTCAAGCGATCTTGACTGTTCTTCGGTTAGCCATTGAAAATGTTCAACCAGTTCTGCCGCTTCCACAATCAACGCCATTGATAGGTTTTTGGGGGAATGGAACTGATCCCAATCTCGTTCTTCGGCAAACTGACGAAGTTGCATTTTCAATTGATTCAGCTCGCTCATAATTTATCCTCCGGTCCACACGCACTTAAGCTAAATAATGCAATTTCACTAGGTCGTTCCAGCTTAACGGCATGCATGCACCTTTCTAGTGAATCGCACGCTTGGAAAAATCCCTCGGCCTGAAACCCAGTATGCCGAGCACGGCGAAATAAACCACCACACCTTCGGCAACCAGCACGGTCAAGCGCAAGACGCGCGACCAGCCGTGCGATACCAGCCAGCTCTGTTCCGTGCCCATGCCGAACCACAACGTGATTGCCAAGGCTGCCAGCGCAATCACCACCTTGATGAAGAATTTCGCCCAGCCCGGCTCGGGCTGGTAGATGCCGCGCTTGCGCAGATAATAGAACAGGATGGAAGAATTCAGGCAGGCGGCGAGACCGATGGACAAGGCCAGCCCGGCGTGGTGCAGCCAGCCGATGAACAGCGCGTTCATCGCCTGCGTCGCCAGCAGGGTGACGACGCCGATCTTCACCGGGGTCCGGATGTCCTGCTTGGCATAGAAGCCCGGCGCCAGTATCTTCACCAGTATGATGCCGATCAGGCCGACGCTGTAGCCGATCAGCGCGTAGCTGGTCATCTGCACATCGTGCGCAACGAATGCGCCGCGCTGGAAGAAGGTGGCCAGCAGCGGCACGGAGATCATGCCCAGCGCGAGTGCCGCGGGCAACGTCAGCATGAAGGTCAGGCGCAGGCCCCAGTCCAGCAGTTTCGAATATTCCGCGGTATTATTGTCGGCATGGCATTTGGAAAGCGACGGCAGCAGGATGGAGCCCAGCGCGACGCCCAGCACTCCGGACGGGAATTCCATCAGCCGGTCCGCATAATACAGCCAGGACACGCTGCCCACCGCGAGGAACGAGGCGAAGATGGTGTTGATGATCAGGCTGATCTGCGCGATGGACACGCCGAACACCGCCGGACCCATCTGCCGGATCACGCGCCGCATCCCTTCGTCCTTCGTGCTGAAGCGGATGTTCGGCAGCATGCCGATCTTTTTCAGGAACGGGATCTGGAACGCCAGCTGTACCACGCCCGCGATGAACACCGCCCAGGCCAGCGCCAGGATGGGCGGATCGAAATACGGCGCCAGCCACAATGCCGCGCCGATGAAGCAGACATTGAGCAGGATCGGCGCAAACGCCGGCACCCAGAACTTGTTGTAGGTGTTGAGGATGCCCGCCGCGACCGCGACCAGCGAGATGAAGAAGATATAAGGCGTGGTGATGCGCAGCAGTTGCACGGTGAGGTCGAACTTGGGCGCGTCTTTGAGAAAGCCCGGTGCGCTGATGTAAACGATGACCGGCGCGGCGATGATGCCGACCAGCGTGACCAGAAAAAGGATCAGCGCCAGCATCGTGGAGACGTGGTCGACCAGCAACTGGGTCTCTTCGTGCCCGCGGCGGTTCTTGTATTCGCCGAAGATCGGCACGAAGGCCTGCGAGAACGCGCCCTCGGCGAACAGGCGGCGCAGCAGGTTGGGCAGCTTGAACGCGACGAAGAATGCATCGGTCGCCATGCCCGCGCCGAATATCCTGGCGATCAGCACGTCGCGCACAAACGCAAGGATGCGCGAAACCAGGGTCAGGCTGCTGATCGTGGCCAGGGATCTGAGTAGATTCATGCGGGTCGTCGGCTATTCGCAGTAAACGCCGCGCATCATAACATTGCGCATGTTGGCGCGATGCGCATAAACACAAACGTATGCGGTGTTGGCTTCCCCCTCTCCCCGACCTCTGGTAGAACTACTAGCCATTCGACCAGGCGGGAAAGCCGCCAAGTCGCTGGTTATCCCGCAAGGGAGAAGGAGCACTGCAACCCGCCCCCGGTAAAAAGGTTTGCAAAAACGCGCGCAAACCTCTAGAATGCGCGCCTTTCGTGGTATAGATTCACTTAGGAGCAGTCATGGCAAATAGCGCACAAGCCCGCAAACGTGCACGCACATCGGCAAAACAGAATTCACACAACAGCAGCCTGCGATCTGAGCTGCGCACCGAGATCAAGAAGGTCGTAAAGGCGATCGCAGCCGGCGACAAAGCCGCCGCGCAAGCCGTTTACAATGCGTCCGTGAGCGCGGTCGATCGCATCGCCGACAAGAAAATCATTCACAAGAACAAGGCAGCTCGACACAAGAGCCGTCTGTCTGCGGCCATCAAGGCAATGGCGTAATCGCGACCGCCTTGATTCACCGCACAAGCCGACAGCAATGTCGGCTTGTTTGTTTGTAACCGGCGATAAGCGCCCTCTCCCCCGCCCCTCTCCCGCGAGCGGGCGAGGGGATTGAAAACAGTTTTCAGTCATGGTTCCCTTGCTTTACCGGGGTCGTTTGGCTCAATATACGCAACTCGGATTTTTAATTGACGGGATTTCTTACTGAACGGCGGCTGGTCCGCCGTCGTTATTTTATGACACATGTTATGAATACCTATGCCCGGCTTCCCGTCGCTTTCGAGCGCGGCGAAGGCGTGTGGCTGTGGGACTCGGAAGGCAAGCGCTATCTTGACGGCCTGGCCGGGATCGCGGTGAACACGCTCGGGCACGCACACCCACGCTTCACCACGGCACTCAAGGACCAGATCGGCAAGATGATCCACTGCTCCAACGTCTATCAGGTGAACGGGCAGGAAGCGCTCGCCGACAAGCTGTGCAGCCTGACCGGCATGCAGGAGGTGTTCTTCTGCAATTCCGGCTGCGAGGCGAACGAGGCGGCGATCAAGCTGGCGCGCCTGTACGGCCACAAGCAGGGCATCGAGTCTCCCGCGATCATCGTGATGGAAAAAGCCTTCCACGGGCGCACGCTGGCGACCCTCTCCGCCACCGGAAACCGCAAGGTGCAGGCCGGCTTCGAACCGCTGGTGAAGGGCTTCGTGCGGGTTCCCTACAACGACCTGGACGCGATCCGCCAGGTCGCGCAGAACAATCGCGAAGTGGTCGCCGTACTGGTCGAACCGATACAGGGCGAAGGCGGCATCCGCACGCTGGACATCCAGTACCTGCAACAACTGCGGCAGATCTGCGACGCACAGAACTGGCTGTTGATGCTGGATGAAGTGCAATGCGGCATCGGGCGCACCGGCAAGTGGTTCGCCTATCAGCACACCGGCATCCTGCCGGAAGTGATGACCCTCGCCAAGGGATTGGGCTCCGGCATCCCGGTCGGCGCGTGCCTGGCTGCCGGCAAGGCAGCCGGGACTTTCCAGCCGGGAAATCACGGCTCGACGTTCGGCGGCAATCCGCTGGCTTGCACGGCGGGTCTGGCCACGCTGAATATCCTGGAGCAGGACAGATTGTTGGCGAACGCGGAGAATCTGGGGAAATTGATCCATCAGGGTCTTGCCGCCGCATTGCAGGGCGTGAGCGGCATCAAGGAGATCCGCGGCCAGGGGCTGATGATCGGCATCGAGCTCGACAAACCCTGCGGCGACCTGGTCAAATCCGCACTCGCCAAAGGACTGCTGATCAACGTCACCGCAGACAACGTGATCAGGCTGCTCCCGCCGCTGATCATGACACAGGAAGAAGCGCAACAATTGCTGGATATCCTGTGCCCGCTGATAAAAGAATTCCTGCAGACCTGACCGGAGCACGATCATGTCAGCAAAACAGACGGCGGCAGTAAAACACTTTTTGCAGTTCAGGGACTTCACGCGCGAAGAGTTCGAGTATCTGTTCGAGCGCACCCGTATCATCAAGCAGAAATTCAAGTCCTATCAGCAGTATTGGCCGCTGACCGACCGCACGCTGGTGATGATCTTCGAGAAGGCCAGCACGCGCACGCGCCTGTCCTTCGAGGCCGGGATGCAGCAGCTCGGCGGTTCGGCGATCTACCTGAACACGCGCGATTCGCAACTGGGGCGCGGCGAGCCGGTGGAAGATGCCGGACAGGTCATCTCGCGCATGTCCGATCTGGTGATGATCCGCACTTTCGAGCAGTCCATCATCGAGCGTTTCGCCGCCAACTCGCGCGTGCCGGTGATCAACGGGCTGACCAACGAATATCATCCGTGCCAGATCCTCGCCGACATCTATACCTACATCGAACAGCGCGGCTCGATCGAGGGCAAGACCGTGGCGTGGATCGGCGATTCCAACAACGTCTGCAATACCTGGCTGCAGGCGGCGGAGATACTGGATTTCAACGTGCACGTCTCGACGCCGCCCGGCTACGAAGTCGAACCCGAGCGCGCCGGGCTGTTCGGCGCGGACCACTACGAAGAATTCACCGACCCGATGCAGGCCGCGCGCGGCGCCGACCTGGTGACCACCGACGTATGGACCAGCATGGGATTCGAGGCCGAAAACGAGGAGCGCATGAAGGACTTCGCCGACTGGCAGGTGGATGAAGACATGATGCGCGTCGCCGACAAGGCTGCGCTGTTCATGCACTGTCTGCCCGCGCACCGCGGCGAGGAAGTTTCCGCCGGCGTGATGGACGGCCCGCAAAGCGTGGTATGGGACGAGGCTGAAAATCGTTTGCATACCCAAAAAGCACTAATGGAATATCTGGTGTTGGGGAAAGTGCAATGAAATGCGGATATTCGATGCAAACGATTTCGGCGCAGACTAACATTCGCACAGCGGATGTTAAGCGCGATCCGCGCGGTCGTAGCCAAAACAGACTGCACGCGCAGAAAGCGCTGATGGAATATTTACTGTTGGGTAAAGTGAACAGCTAAATGAAACCTTGCGCAAAAAATTCGGTCTGTTCCGGTGAAGATTCACTTGCACATCAAGTTGAGTCGCGCAATGCAGGGTTCAGCCGGAATGGTTTGCATGCCAAAAATGCGTTGATCGAGTATCGGTTGCCGGGAAATGATCGTCATGAACGAAGAATCGCCTCCAAAAGCAAACACAGGCCATGGCAAGGAAGCAAGGCTGGCCGATCATATCCTGCCGTCTTCCGCCACGATGATCGGGGTCTGCATGACGGTCATCAGCGTGGCGCACCTGATCCCGAAGCAGAGTATCGGCCGGCATGTCAACGAGATGCTGGCGTTCGACAGCCTGCTTTTTTTGGCAAGTTCGATGCTGTCCTATTTTTCGATACGCCATCCCCGGGCCGGGATGAAAAAAGAGCGCCTGGCCGACGTCATTTTTTTGCTTGGCCTCGCGGTGATGGTGGTGGTGGGATTCATCATCGCTTTTGAATTAATGGTCGACTAACCCGGTTGATAAAACATGTCTGACATCAAAAAAGTCGTGCTTGCCTATTCCGGCGGACTGGATACCTCGGTAATCCTGAAATGGCTGCAGGACACCTACCATTGCGAAGTGGTCACCTTCACCGCCGACATCGGCCAGGGCGAGGAACTGGAACCGGCGCGGGCCAAGGCGCTGAAAATGGGCATCAAGCCGGAAAATATCTTCATCGACGACCTGCGCGAAGAATTCGTGCGCGATTTCGTGTTCCCGATGTTTCGCGCCAACACGGTTTATGAAGGCGAATATCTTCTCGGCACTTCGATCGCGCGTCCGCTCATCGCCAAGCGCCTCATTGAAATAGCCTCCAAGACCGGCGCGCAGGCCATCGCGCACGGCGCAACCGGCAAGGGCAACGACCAGGTGCGTTTCGAACTCGGCGCCTATGCGCTGAATCCCAACATCAAGGTCATCGCGCCGTGGCGCGAATGGGACCTGCTGTCGCGCGAGAAACTGATGGCCTACGCCGAGAAGGCCGGCATCCCGATCGACATGAAACACAGGAAGGGCGGCTCGCCCTACTCGATGGATGCGAACCTGCTGCACATCTCCTTCGAAGGCCGCCATCTGGAAGATCCGGCCGCGGAAGCCGAGGAAAGCATGTGGCGCTGGACCGTGTCGCCGGAAAAGGCGCCGGATGCGGCCGAATACATGGATATCGAATTCGCCAAAGGCGACATCGTGGCCTTGAATGGCGCGAAGATGCCGCCGGCCCAAGTACTGGCCAAGCTGAACGAACTGGGCGGCAAGCACGGCATCGGCCGCCTCGACCTGGTCGAGAACCGCTATGTCGGCATGAAATCGCGCGGCTGCTACGAAACGCCGGGCGGAACCATCATGCTCAAGGCGCACCGCGCGATCGAATCGATCACGCTGGACCGCGAAGTCGCGCACCTGAAGGACGACCTGATGCCGCGCTATGCAGCCATGATCTACAACGGCTACTGGTGGAGCCCGGAGCGCAAGGCATTGCAGACGCTGATCGACCACACCCAGCAGAACGTGAACGGCTGGGTGCGCGTCAAGCTCTACAAAGGGAACGTGATCGTCGCCGGACGCGACTCGAAGACGGATTCGCTGTTCGACCCGGCCATCGCCACGTTCGAGGACGACAAGGGCGCATACGACCAGAAGGACGCGGCGGGTTTCATCAAATTGAACGCGCTGCGCATGCGCATCGCGGCAAACCTGCACAAGAAGAAATAGACGCTGATTTTCCCATGGGGATCGATCGTGATTCACGAGCTGAGCGGAGACATATTATTCAGCGGCGCCAAGGCCATCGCGCAGGGAGTCGCGCCCAACGATGACTTTCATCAGGGTCTGGCCCTGCAGCTGCGCGAGCGCATGCCCGCGATGTACAAGGACTTCCGCCACTACTGCCAGACCAAGCACCCGAAGTCCGGGGGCGTGTGGTCCTGGATGAGCGCCGACGGCCGTTACATCGTCAATCTGTTTACGCGGGATGCGGCGTACGGCGTCGGCAGCAAACCCGGGCGCGCCAAGATCAGCCACGTGAATCACGCATTGCATGAACTGCGTGATTTCGCGCAAAAGGAAAAGTTGGCCAGCATCGCCTTGCCGCGTCTGGCTTGCGGCCTGACCGGCCTGGACTGGGACGAGGTCAAGCCGCTGATCGAAAGCCAGCTCGGCGATCTCCGCATCCCCGTGTACGTCTATGTCAACTATCAAAAAGGCGTCAGAGCCAGCGAACCAGCAAAATAACCAAAACCCGGGAGAAAAATGATATGTCGCAATTCGATAACGTCAGCGTGGTCAAGAAGGGCAATGTGTTCTTCGACGGCAAGTGCGTGTCGCACTCGGTGCTGTTTGCCGACGGCACGCGCAAGACCGTGGGCGTGATCCTGCCCAGCACCCTTACCTTCAATGTCAGCACGCCCGAACTGATGGAGATCACCTCCGGCACCTGCCGCGTGAAGATCGGAGACGAGCCCGCGTTCAAGACCTATGCTGCGGGCGACCAGTTCTCGGTCGCGGCCAACAGCCGTTTCGTGATCGAGGCGAACGAGGTGGTCAATTACGTTTGCAGCTTTGGCTGAAAGGCATTCGTAATACCAAAATTTCGTCGCCATACTGTGTTGCGCGCAAAAAATCTTGCTTACATACTGTCGTGTATGCTGCGCGGCGATTTTTTGCGCACGTCTTGTCTGGCTTAGAAATTTTGATTTTCCAAATGCCTTTTGTCAGTGTTAATAAAATAGGAAATACTTCATGCCATCCTTCGACATCGTTTCAGAAGTAGACAAGACCGAGGTCAAGAACGCGATCGAGCAGACCAACAAGGAAGTCGGCACGCGTTTCGACTTCAAGGGCTCGGACGCGCGCGTCGAACAGGCCGAGCTCAAGCTCACCGTGTTCGCCGACAACGAATTCCAGCTGAACCAGGTGCAGGATATCCTGAACGGCAAACTGACCAAGCGCGGCGTGGACATCAAGTGCCTGGAGATCAGCGACAAGATCGAAAAAGTCAGCGGCAACAAGGTGAAGCGCGGCTGCGAAGTCAAGGTCGGCGTGGACATCGAGCTGGCCAAAAAGATCGTCAAGCACATCAAGGACAGCAAGCTCAGGGTTCAGGCCAGCATTCAGGGCGACACCGTGCGCGTCACCGGCAAGAAGCGCGATGACTTGCAGGAAGCCATCGCATTCGTCAAAAAAACCATCACCGACTTTCCGCTGCAGTACCAGAATTTCCGCGACTGAGACTTTCGGCCTGACGCCTTTCGATTCGAAGCCAGCCATGCGCCGGGCCTGTAAACATCCGCTCTGTGCCGGCATGCTGCTGCTGTGCGTGAACGGCGCCGTTC
>DATKAK010000131.1:0-14496 GCA_035498295.1 Gallionella sp.
TTTCAAGTGCTGCAACTCTAGTGTGCTCTGGCAGAGCGATGCTTGTCCGCCCAGTATCCCCAGGCCACCAGCAACCATTGCGCCTGTCCTACCCAGGCCAGTGCGGCGACGCTGGGAGGAGGAGAGCCGAGGGAATTGGCAAGATGTATGACCGCCAAAACAGCGATCAATGACCAGAGCGCCCATTTGCCCGTCGCGTCCATAGCCTTGGTGGTACGCAGATACAGCCATACACCCAGCGCAAAGATCGAAAGTTCGAGCGCCATCTCGGCCATCGGCCACGCCCAGATCGCGAAGCCCAATCGTCGTGAATCGCCGGGATAAAGCGGCAGGTCCGGGTAGTGGACGACGAGGTCGAGTAGCCAATGGCTGACGACGGCGAGGCCGAGTACGGCCGCGCCGATACGGCTGCGACGGATGGCGTAATAGACCGCGGCAAACAGCAGTGCCCAGATGATGACGGCCAGCAGGCTGTGCGAATACGGGTAATACACGAAATCCAGCGGAGGATATTGTTTGCCGTCGGTGCGGATGTTCACGCGCTCGATGCCGAGCATCAGCAGTGTAGGCCAAAGCAGGTCGATGAATTGCGCCGCCAGGAACATCGTGCCCAGCGAGACTTTGGGCACGGCGGCCTTTGCGCCGAACCCGACTCCGAAATGCCCCAGAAACATTTGCGTTACTCCTTATTCAGGTTTTTGTTGCGCAAGTTGCGCATTCGCCGCAACCAGTGCTGCCATTTCAGCGGCATCGCGCAGCCCGCTGTTGTTCAATCCCTCGATGACACTCGCCTGATTTTGCGCAGGCTGGTTCTGGCTCACCTTCCATTTGCCGGTCAGCTTGGTGATGACGATCTCGAATCCGATGATGGCCCCGATCCGTTTTTCAGTGTACTCATGCGGCGCATCCGACACCGACCACGGCCGGGCAAAGCCTGCTTCATTGTGTGCAGTGAGCGCTTCGATCTGGGCGCGCACCCAGACGGCATCGTCGATGATGCGCAGCGTGCCGTAGGCATGGACGACCGCGTAATTCCAGGTGGGCACGACCTTGCCGGTTTCCTGTTTGGTGGCATACCAGGACGGCGTGATGTAGCAGTCCGGACCGTGGAACATCGCCAATGCCTCAACGTCTTTTGCGAAGTCCCGCCACACCGGATTTGCACGCGCGACGTGACCGCGCAAGGTGCCGAACGGCGCGGGCGTATCTGCTAAATGCAGCGGAACGTGGTTTGCATTGAGCCCGCCGGAGGTCAGCGTGACCAGCGTGGCCAGCGGCCGCGCGCGCATCAGCTCGTGCAGAACTTCGATGCGGGGTTCTTCGAAATGTTTGGGGGTGTACATGGATGCGCATTATAAGGCCGTTCGCATTGAGGTATCGAAGGGTGAGCGTTCCTAACATCAGAATCAAAATCAAAGTCAACATCGCCGGGGGTTGCCCGGCAGCAAGCTACTTTCTTTTGCTTCGCCAAAATAAAGTAGCCAAAGAAAAGGCGACCCCGGTTTGCCGCCCCTGCGGGGTACCCTCGATCAGCCGCAAGCAAGCGGGGCTGCGCAACTCGACCTGGCGGGGCGCACACCCCGCGCCCCACTGCGGGACTCGAACTGTGCTCGCCTAAACCTCCGCTTCCTTTCGGCTGATCGAGGCGGCGCACAGGGGAGGGTAAAACAAAAAACAAATTGTAGGGTGGGCAAATTGCCCACCGTTGTTTTATTGTTCGCGTGGGCCGGTAAAACTTGCCCACCCTCGCTAATGTGCGTGGCGAATTATGCTTTGCGGCGAATGCGCCCAACACCAGCAGCCTCTTGCATTAGAGTTGTCGGAAGCGTAGCATTCGGTGCGATGAAGAAGCGGTATGGCTTCGCCCTTTTGGTTTTGAGCGCCCTTCTTGGGTTGACATCACTCTTAAAACTGAAAGGAATAAGAAATGTACGAAATCTTTTACACTGATGCCCCCCTCCCAAAGGGCATGTCCGAACCAAACTTTGATGGATTGATGCCTCGTGTCGAACGCACAGAGGGAGAAGCTTTGAATTACGCAATGAAGCTTCTTGATTATGGCGCGAGTGTTTGGCACATCAAAAAGCCAGAAGGGGGCGTTATCGAGCGCAGTGAAATTTCAGCGGAATACAACAGGCGAAACCTGAAGTGGCCGACCGAATCCAGAACGCGCAATTCTGCTTAACCTGATACGGTGCATTAGCTGCAAGGCGTAATGCGCCGTTTACATCGAAAAATACCCGGCGGGTTACGCTTCGCTAACCCGCCCTACAAGATCTGCTTTTTTCTCCCCTGAGCGCCGCCGAGTAGCGCAGGCTGGTCAGGGGATTTCGGCGAGGACTGTCTGAGCGCGTAGCGCGAGTTTCGCAGCCGCCTGACCAGTCGAGCAACGCAGGGCACCCCGTAGGGGCGGCAAACCGGGGTCGCCTTTTCTTCGGTAGCCTTCTTTTGGCGAAGCAAAAGAAGGCTACTTGCTGCCGGGCAACCCCCGGCGGTGTTGGCTTTCGTCACTCATCCTTCGATACACCGCGCCATGCGCGGCACTCAGGACGAACGGCCATTCAATACGAACGGCCTCTCTACTTCTTCGCCCCCATCGCCAGCGCGAGCAGCCTGCCTTGTTCCAATTCCGCCGCATCGGGAGTCGTCAGCCATCCTTGCAGATTATCCATCACCAGATCGGTCAGCGCATGCATCCAGTCGTTGCGTTCGTTGAGGCAGGGAATGTAGTGGTATTCGCCGCCGCCCGAGTGCTGGAAATCTTCCTTGCCTTCCATCGCGATCTCTTCCAGGGTTTCCAGGCAGTCGGCGACGAAGCCGGGGCACACCACGTCGACGCGTTTGGTCTTTTTCTTGCCGAGTTCCTGCAGCGTCGCGGTGGTGTAGGGCTTGAGCCATTCCGCCTTGCCGAAGCGCGACTGGAAGCTGATGAAATATTGCCCGGGCTTCAAGCCGAGTTCCTGCGCCAGCAGGCGCCCGGTCTTTTGGCATTCGCAGTGATAGGGATCGCCCTTGTCCAGCGAGAATTGCGGCAGGCCGTGGAAGCTCATCACCAGTTTTTCCGGGCGGCCGTTCTTCATCCAGTAGTCGCTGATGTTGTTCGCCAGCGCCTTGATGTAGCCGGGATTGTCGTGAAAATTCCTGATGGTGCGCAGCGCAGGCGTGTTGCGCATTTTCAGGATTTCGGCGAACACGACATCGAAGGCAGTGCCGCTGCTGCTTGCGGCATATTGCGGATACATCGGCACGACCAGGATGCGCTGGCAGTGCTGTTCCTTGAGTTTGCGCAGTACGCCGGGAATGGAGGGGTTGCCGTAGCGCATCGCATAGTCCACCACAAACGGTGCTTTTGTCCGTTGACTCAGAAAACCCCGCAGCAGACTGGTCTGCTTTTCGGTATGCACGCGCAAAGGCGAGCCTTCCGGCATCCAGATCGTGGCATATTTTGCGGCGGATCTTTTCGGGCGCGTGTTGAGGATGATGCCGTTCAGGATCAGCCACCAGATGGCTCTCGGGATCTCCACCACGCGCGGATCGCCGAGAAACTCTTTCAGATAAGGACGCACCGCCTGGGCCGTGGGCGCGTCCGGCGTGCCGAGGTTGATCAGCAGAATACCGGTCCTGGCGGGCGTGCCATGCGCGTAAACGGGTTCGGTCTTATAAACCATGTATGGGGTCCTTGTGGGTTAGTTCTGTGAAAGGGCCGTGCCGAGCAATCGCGCGGTGATCTCGACGATGGGGATGACGCGCTCGTAATCCATGCGTTTGGGTCCGACCACCGCGAGCGAACCGACCAATTGTCCGTCGGCAGAATAGGGCGCAGTGATCACGCTGCATTCATCCAGCGATGCCAGTCCGGATTCGCTGCCGATAAAGATATGTATCCCTTGCGCGCGGCCCCCCGCTTCCAGCAGCTGGAGCAGTTCGGTCTTCTGTTCGAACAGGCTGAACAGTCCGCGCAGCCGGTTCATGTCGGCGGACAGGTCCTGGACGTGCAGCAGATTGCGTTCGCCGCTGATCACGTAATCCTGCGATTGATCGGCCTGTGCGGCTTCACCCGCGGCCAGCGCCGCCGTCATCAGCGCGCTCATGTCCTGGTGCAATTGGCGCAGTTCGCCGCGCAGCCGGTCGCGGATCTGCGAGAAACTGCAGCCGATGTAATTCTGGTTGAGAAAATTTCCCGCCTCGGTGAGCTGCGATTGCGTGTAATCCCGGTCCAGCAAGAGGATGCGGTTTTCCACTTCGCCATCCGGCATCACGATGATCAGAAGCACGCGCTTTTCGCCCAGGCGCAGGAATTCGATCTGCCGCACGGTGATCGTACTGCGCTTCGCGGTGGCAACCACGCCGGTGAAGTGCGTCAATTCGGAAAGAATATGGGAAGCTTGCGCGATCAGGCGTGACGGATTGTCCGGTTGCAGCTTGTGTTCCATCTGCTGCATGCTGGAGCTGTCCAGCGGTTTGGTGACCAGCATGGTGTCGATGAACAAACGGTATGCCAGTGCGGTCGGAACGCGGCCCGCGGAGGTGTGCGGACTGCTCACCAGTCCGATGTCTTCCAGTTCCGACATCACGTTGCGGATGGTCGCGGGACTGACATCCAGTCCGGAATACTGGAGCAGCGCGCGCGAGCCGACCGGGTGGCCTTCGCTGATGTAGCGTTCCACCAGGGTCTTCAGCAGGATCTGTGCGCGGTCATTGAGCATGGGTTGGATTCTACCATCGGCGATGCGATGCTCAACCGACTTTGGGGTTGAAATGTCGCGATCAGACTCGGCGCTGCGGCCGATAGTTCCTGCCGACTGCCAGCTGATCTGCAGGATTTCCCAGCCTGCATTCTGCCGGAGAGTGGACGGCCCGGTTTGGCATTCGGGGTCGGACTTCAAATCGGATCAATATGCGAGTTGACAGTTTGAAACTCCAACCCTACATTGGGTATTCCTATTCGGTCTGCCAAAAATCAAATGAAATACAGCGTACTTGTGATTGTACTTGCATCCGTCGTGGTCGGATGCGGCAAGGAATCTGCACCTCCAGCAAAGAACGAACAGCCGGCACTGACCCAGATCGTAGGAACTGCGGTATCCGATGACGGCAATGTTTTCAGCGGCGAGATCCGCGCGCGCTACGAGACGCAACTGGGTTTTCGTATCGGCGGGAAGATCATCGAGCGCCTCGTGGATGCCGGCGCCCGGGTCAAACCGGGCCAGGTGCTGGCGCGACTCGATCCTGCGGACTCCTCCCTGCAGGCGAGTTCGGCGCAGGCGCAATACCAATTGGCCCTGGAGGATGCGACACGCTATCGCGAGCTGCGCAGCAAGCATTTCGTCAGCCAATCGGCGCTGGATGCCAAGGAAGCCGCACTCAAAGCCGCCTCCGCCCAGGCCGGACTGGCCGGCAACCAGACCCTGTACACCGTGTTGCGTGCCGATCATGCCGGTGTGATCGCCGCAACGCTGGCGGATGTCGGCCAGGTCGTCAGTGCGGGGCAACCCGTATTTCGTCTGGCACAGGATGGCGAACGCGAAGTGGCGATCTCCATACCCGAGACACAATTCGCAAAACTGAAAATCGGCATGCCGGCCGATGTCGCATTGTGGGCGGCAGCGGAAAAGAACGCGGGAGCTCACATCAGCGGGAGATTGCGCGAATTGGTTCCGGTGGCTGACCCTGCCAGCCGCACCTATGCGGCACGGGTCTCATTGAGCGGAGACGGTGCGCGGGCAGAATTGGGCATGACCGCACAGGTGCGATTCAAGAGCCGGGACAAGCGTGACAGGATGATCGTGCCATTGACCGCGATATTCCAGCAGGGCGATCAGGCGGCAGTGTGGATCGTGGCCGCGGACCGCAGCGTCAGTTTGCGCAAGGTGGAGGTCGCGGCCTATCGCGACAACGGCGCGGTGATCGCCAGCGGCCTGGTGGCCGGCGAGCGCATCGTCAGTGCCGGTGTGCACAAACTCAATGCGGGCGAAAAGATACGCATCGTCGAGGGAGAATTTCCGGACGGTAGCGCGCAATGAAGGAGCCGAGGTTCCCCAACCTCTCGGCATGGTCGCTGACCCATCAGCAGATGGTGCTGTATCTGATCATCGTTCTGATGGCGGCGGGGGTGATCTCCTATCTCAATCTCGGCCGCGCGGAAGACCCGGATTTCACGTTCAAGGTGATGGTGGTGCGCACCTTGTGGCCGGGTGCGACCGCGCGGAATGTCGAGCTCGAACTGACCGAGCGCATCGAAAAGAAATTGCAGGAAACGCCATGGGTGGATGTGTTGCGCTCGGCATCCAAGCCCGGCGAATCGCTGGTATTCGTGATCCTGAAGGATTACACGCCCAGGCCGGAAGTGCCGGAAGCCTGGCGGCAGGTGCGCAAGAAACTCGACGACATTCGCGACACTTTGCCGCCCGGCGTGCAAGGCCCGTATCCGAACGATGAATTCGGCGATGTGCTGGTCAACATCTTCGCTCTGACCGGGGACGGTTTCGATCTGAGTGCGCTGCGCCGTTATGCGGACCGCATCGCGCTGGACCTGAAGAACGTGCCGGACGTCAAGCGTGTAGAGCTGATCGGCGTCCAGGAGGAAAAGATCTACGTCGACGTCTCCCCCAATCGCTTGGCGAGTATCGGGATCACGCCGCAACAAGTCGCCGAGGTCTTGCAAAAACAGAACTCGGTGAATCCTGCCGGTTTCGTTGAAACGGACAGCGACCGCATCCGGCTGCGCGTCAGCGGCGAATTCGACAATGTCGCCCGGGTGCGCAACACCGATCTGCTGGTCGCTGGACAACAGAACGGGGGGCAGCACTTCCGCCTGGGCGACATCGCCAGGGTGAGCCGGGGTCTGGCCGATCCCCCGAGTCCGAGCATGCATGTCGGCGGTCAGCCCGCGATCGGCATCGGCGTGATCATGGACAAAGGCGGCAACGTGATCGATCTCGGCGATCACCTGAAACAGGCGATGAAGAAGATTTCTGCCGAGCTTCCGGCCGGTGTGGAGGTGCACGTCGTCGCCGATCAGCCGGAAGTGGTCAGGGGTTCGATCACCCTGTTCGAACATTCGCTGTCCGAGGCCGTGCTGATCGTGCTGGCCGTGTCCTTCCTGAGCCTGGGCTGGCGCACCGGAACGGTGGTGGCTTTGTCCATCCCGCTGGTACTGGCGATCACTTTCTTTCTGATGAAGCTGTTCGGCATCAATCTGCAGCGCATCTCTCTGGGCGCACTGGTGATCGCGCTGGGGCTGCTGGTGGACGATGCGATCATCGCGGTCGAGATGATGGTGGTGAAGATGGAACAGGGCTGGGACCGGTTCAAGGCGGCCACGTTTGCCTATACTTCGACCGCATTCCCGATGTTGACCGGCACGCTGATCACTGCGGCCGCTTTCACGCCGGTGGGTTTTTCCAAGTCCACGGCCAGCGAATATACCATCTCGATCTTCCAGGTGGTCACGATCGCGTTGCTGGTGTCGTGGATCGTAGCGGTGGTGTTCACTCCCTATCTCGGCTACCGATTGCTCGATTCGGAAAAGCTTGTCGCACAAGCCCAGCGGCATGGCCCGGATATCTACGGCACTCCGTTCTACCAGCGTCTGCGCGCCGTGGTGGAATGGTGTCTGCGCAACCGCTGGAAAGTGATACTCGCGACGATCCTGATCTTCGCGTTGTCGATCGTATCGTTTGGAAAATTCGTGCAGAAGCAATTTTTCCCCGCGGCCAGCCGGCTGGAGCTGATGGTGGAAGTGTGGCTGCCGCAAGGCGCGTCGCTCAAGGCAACCGGGCATGAAGTGGAGCGCATCGAAAAGCTGATCAAGGACGATCCGGAAATCGCCCATTCTTCTTCCTATATCGGCAATGGCGCACCGCGCTACTTCCTGTCACTCGACCAGCAACTGTTCGCCGACAACTTCGCGCAGTTCGCCATCGTCAGCAAGGGGCTGAAAGAACGCGAAGACATCAAGAAGCGCCTTGAAGCGAAATTTTCCGGACCGGATTTCTCCCATCTGCGCGTGCGCGTGTCACGGCTGGAGAACGGCCCGCCGGTCGGCTATCCGGTGCAGTTCCGCGTGATGGGCGAGGATCTGACACGGCTGCGCGGGATCTCCGAGCAGGTCGCAGCCATGATGCGCGCCAACGAGCATCTGCAGAACGTCAATTTCGACTGGAACGAAAAGATCAAGAGTGTCCGGGTCGAAGTGAATCAGGAAAGGGCGCGCCAGCTCGGCACTTCGAGCCAGGAGATTTCACGGGCGCTGCAAGGCTGGCTGAACGGTGTCGCGCTGACCCAATACCGCGAAGGCGACCAATTGATCGACGTGGTGTGGCGCGGCGGCTGTCAATCCGCTTCAACGGTGTATGGGGAAAAATCGCAGAACTGCCGGGGCGGATTTAGCGATCCACGTTCGCTGGACAGCCTGCCCGATCTGGATATTCCATTGCCGGGCGGGCGGCATGTGCCGCTGGCGCAACTCGCCAAACTGGTTCCGGTATTGGAAGAAGGGATCATCTGGCGGCGCAACCGATTGCCGACGATGACGGTGCGTGCCGACATGGCCGACGAGTCCCGGCAACCTGCGACGATCTCCACGCAACTCAACGCGCAATTCGACGAGTTGCGCGCCAAACTGCCGATCGGTTATCGCATCGAAATGGGCGGCAGCATAGAGGAATCCGCCAAGAATGAAGCCGCCATCATGAAAGTCATGCCGCTGATGCTGGTCGGCGTGATCACGCTGCTGATGATCCAGCTGCAAAGCATCAGCCGCACCGTCATCGTGTTCCTCACCGCACCGCTCGGCCTGATCGGCGTGACGTTGGCACTGCTGATATTCCGGGTGCCGTTCGGATTCGTCGCCAACCTCGGCTTCATCGCGCTGGCCGGGATGATCATGCGCAACTCGGTGATCCTGGTGGACCAGATCCGCCAGGACGAGGAAGACGGCAAGACCCGGTGGCAAGCCATCGTCAGTTCCACCGTGCGCCGCTTCCGCCCGATCACGCTGACCGCGTCCGCTGCAATACTCGCGATGATCCCGCTGACCCGGCAGGTATTCTGGGGGCCGATGGCCGTGTCCATCATGGGCGGACTGGTCGTCGCCACCCTGTTGACCTGCTTGTTCCTGCCGGCACTCTATGCAGCCTGGTTCAGGGTGAAAGAGAGTTGAGAATGAAGGCGCGTGCGAAAAATTGGAACAGTCACCTTGGCCCGATGCGTCGCCCGTCCGCAGGGGTTTGCGCGATCGACCGGCGAATGATACTGTTTTCGATAATTTGCGGAACAAGATTGCGACCATGACATGAACAGGAACATAGTTCCTGGAGATGTGCGCCTGCACCTGAGGGGGATCCAACATGATATTTAAGCAGGGCCTTGCCTGGGTGGCGGTTGCGCTTGTGGCCGGATGTGCCTCGAAAGCGCTGCCTCCGGTGGCCATTACTGTTCCGGCGCTGCAGATCGATTACCTGACCGATGTCAAACCCATCCTCGACAAACGCTGCGTGGTTTGCCATTCCTGCTATAACGCCGCCTGCCAGCTGAAACTGAGCTCATTCGAAGGACTGGACCGCGGCGCGACGAAAGGGTCCGTTTACGATGCCGGGCGCCTGCGGTCCGTGGATCCGACCCGCTTGTTCATCGATGCGCAATCCACCGAGCAATGGCGAAACAGGAAATTTTTCAGTGTTACCGGCAGCGCGGTAACGAATGGCCTGAACGATTCGATCATGGTCCAGCTGCTTTTCCACAAGATGCAGAACCCGGAAAATTCCGGAGAGTACCGCCCGGAAACGGATGAACTGACCTGCTCCAGGGATCAGGCCGAACTGGGAGGGTTCCTGGAAAAGCATCCGAACCGCGGCATGCCCTACGGATTCCCGCCGCTCAAACAGGATGAGTTCAAGGCCATTGCAGGCTGGTTGTCCCAGGCCGCAAAAGGGCCCGACGCGGTCCAACAGGCGGAGCTCGTCGCGCCGAAGGCGAGCGACGCCCGCGAGATCGAGAAGTGGGAAGCGTTCCTGAACGGGGAAGATGCAAAGCATGCGATGACCGCGCGTTATCTCTATGAGCATCTGTTCCTCGCCCATATCAAATTCGGCACACCGACGAACGAGTTTTACGAACTGGTCCGTTCGAAGACGCCGCCGGGTCAATCCATCGACATCATTCCGACCGTGCGGCCCTATGATGCGCCCGGTGTCGAGCGGGTCTACTATCGCTTCCGTAAGATCTACTCCACCATCGTGCAAAAGACCCATATGGTGGTTGAATTCGATGACAATACGCTGCAACGAATCGATGGATTGTTCATCCGGCCCGAATGGGAACAGCCCCCGCACCTCGTGGGTTACGATGCCAAGCTGAGCGCCAATCCTTTCGCGGCGTTCGAGCAGATCCCGCCCCGCTCGCGCTACCAGTTCCTGCTGGACAATGCGCAATACGTGATCATGACATTCATCCATGGTCCGGTCTGCAAGGGGCAGATCGCGCTGAACGTGATCGACGATCAATTCTGGGTGATGTTCCTGGACCCGGATCACGATCTGTCCGTGCTCCATCCGGAATTTCTGCAAGCCAATCTGGACAAGCTGATCTTGCCCACCGAGCTTGGCAGCGACATGAGGCTGTTCACCGCGCTTACGGACGAGCACCGGAAGGCGGAGGTGGAATTTTACCGGGCGCGCCAGGATTACTACATGCTGCAAAACAAGGATGGCCTCGGCTACGAGTCGATCTGGAAGGGCAACCGCACGTCGGATGCGCCGCTGCTTACCATATACCGCCATTTCGACAGCGCGTCCGTGCACAAGGGCGTGCTGGGAAATTTGCCGAAAACGATGTGGGTCATCGACTATCCGTTGTTCGAACGCATTTATTATGCGCTGGTCGCCGGATTTGACGTGTACGGCAATGCGGGCCACCAACTGGCCGTACGGCTCTATATGGACGGCCTGCGCATCGAGGGCGAGAGCTACTTCCTGGATTATCTGCCGCAAGCGCAGCGCCAGCAGATCATGCAATCGTGGTACAAGGATACGGACCTCAAGGACATCCATTATTACCCGTCCGCCCTGCCGGCGAGGACGGCCTTTGCCACCGACGATCCCAAGCGCGAGTTCATCGAGCAGGTCGTGAACCGGCACATCCTTCCCGCGACCAACATTGCCTTTGACCGGATAAACTACCTGCCGGCAGGCGCCGATTATCCACCGCTGCCGAAAATATATCTGACCCGGGATGACTACCTGCAGGGATTTCGAGCGCTGGCCAAGCCCGGCACGCCGTTCTTCTCCCTGGTCAACGACTCCAATGCCAATCTTGCCTACCTGCGGATACGCGTGAAATACGGGACGGATGTGGCGGGAACCATAGTGATCAACCGCTGGCATGACAGCGTGGAATATCTGATAGGCGAAGACAAGCGGCTCGACCCTGGCAAGGACAGCGCCGACTTCATACCGGGGCTCATCGGGTCTTATCCGAACTACTTTTTCGATGTCCGCGAAGAGGATCTTCCGGATTTTTTCGATCTGCTGGAACATTATGACAAGAGCCCGAAGGATATGCAGCGGATTGCCCGGTACGGGATCAACCGCAACGATGAAAGGTTCTGGGACACCTACGACTGGTTCCAGCAGCGCTTACAGGAAGAGGAGCCGGTGCGGGGAGGACTCTTGGACTTGAACCGATACTATTACCTGGCGAAGTAGCCGAGCGATCCGGCAGGCCTATTGCGCCGGTTGCCACGACAAAAAAGGGCAGAAGCGTTTCCTTCCCCCGCCCGGCTTATCATTGCTTGAACGATGTGTTTAAATTGGCTCCCTCAATCTACCGGCATCGGACACATCACCATGAACTGCATTCGAATCTGGATCTTGGTTTTCATGTTTGCGACCGCGCAACTTGCAGGCGCGGCAGCTTACGCAGGCGAATCTGCCGATGCAATCCAGCAGCGCATCGGCAAAGGCAACCCGGCCGCCGGCAAGACCGCTTCCTATTTTTGCCAGGGATGCCACGGCGAAGCCGGAATAAGCGTGGAAGACATGATCCCCAATCTCGCCGGACAATACGCTCTTTACATCGCAAAGCAGCTCCGCAACTTTCAGTCCGGGGCGCGCACCCACCAGATCATGAGCGCGATGTCCCGGACGATCAGTGATGCCGAGCTGGACGATATCGCAGCTTATTTTGCCAGTCAGAAAAAAATGCAGGGCAACGGCAAGGGGGGCAATCCGGTTGCGAGGGATCTTTTCCTGAAAGGAGATGCGGGCAGGGGTATACCGGCTTGCATGAGTTGCCACGGTGAGAACGGCAAGGGCAAAGCGCCCAACGTCCCGACCTATCCGGTGATCGGCGGCCAGCACAAGGCTTACTTGAGTATTCAGCTTAAGCACTGGAGGAGCGGCGAACGCAGCAACAGCCCGGACGGGGTAATGAACAAGGTCGCAAAGAAACTGACCGATGCCGAGATCGATGCCTTGACGGATTATATTTCCGGCTTGTGATTCACCCGGATTGACACCGGGCCGCAGCCCGAGTGGGAGTGCCGCCTTTTTCATTGGCGGGCGTCCCGGCCCGCTTTGTCAATGCATGGGCGATGTGGTTTAATCGCTCTCATGAAATTCCCCTTTCGAAACGTCGCGCTGATCGGCAAACACAATGCTCCGGAAATCGCCGAGCCGTTGCTGCGTTTGGGCGAGTACTTGTCGTCCAGGGGGCTGACCGTGGTGCTGGACAGCCTGAGTGCCCAGCATATCAAGGACGTGCCCTACCAGACCATGAGCTTGTCTGACATCGGCCGTGTGGTGGATCTGGCGATCGTGCTCGGCGGCGACGGCACCATGTTGAACATCGCGCGCACCTTGTCGCTGGACCAGGTCCCGCTGGTCGGCGTGAACCAGGGAAGGCTCGGTTTTCTCACCGATCTCTCGCTGGACAACATGCTGGACACGATCGGGAAGATGCTGGACGGCAAGTTCGTCACCGACGAGCGTCTGCTGCTCGCGGCGCGCGTGATGCGCAACGACGTCGAGGTCTACAGCGGCCGCGCATTCAATGAAGTGGTGGTGCACCGCAACAATACCAGCAGCATGATCGAGTTCGAGGTGCGCATCGATGGCGAGTATCTCTACAATCAGCGCTCCGACGGGCTGATCGTCACGACGCCCACCGGTTCCACGGCCTACGCGATGTCCGCCGGGGGGCCGATACTGCATCCCGGACTGGATGTGCTCGGCCTGGTGCCGATCTGTCCTCATACGCTGAGCAACCGCCCGATCGTGGTGAAGGGGTCTTCGGAACTGGAGATACTGGTGCATCGCACCGGCGACATCCAGGTGCGTTTCGACAGCCACTCCGGTTACGATCTGCAGTTGCATGACAAGATCATCGTCACGCGCCATCCCGAGACGGTCTGCCTGCTGCATCCGGCGGGCCATAGCTACTATCATACGTTGCGCGAGAAATTGCTCTGGAACCAGACGCTGTGATGCAACCTACTGTGCGGTCAAGCTGCGGCGTTGCGTGCTCACTTGCTCCTCGTCTACCAGCGACGGTATGCCGCGTCGCGCGTTGTGCGGCGCCTTGCATCTTGACCTGCTCGTGACGGTTGCCGAAAGGTAGTCATGTTGAAATATCTGTCCATCCGCGATTTCGTGATTGTCTCAACGCTGGAACTCGAGTTTTCCTCGGGATTCACCGCGCTGACCGGCGAGACCGGGGCGGGCAAATCGATCCTGATCGATGCGCTGTCGCTGGCGCTCGGCGAGCGCGGCGATGCGGGCATGGTGCGCAGCGGGTGCGAGCGCGCCGAAGTATCCGCCGAATTCGATGTGGGAGGATTGCCGCATTTTCAAACATGGCTGCTGGACCAGGAACTGGAAGGCGATGCCGGCGTGTGCCTGATGCGGCGCGTGCTGGATGCCGGGGGCCGTTCGCGCGGCTTCATCAACGGGCGCAGCGCCACGCTGCAACAGATGCGCGAGGCGGGCGACCAGTTGCTGGACATACACGGGCAGCACGCGCATCAATCGCTGCTGCGCTCCGATACACAGCGCGCGCTGCTGGATGGTTATGCGGGCATCGCGGACGCGGCGGAGCAAGTCGCGGTCCTGTATCGCGATTGGCAAGCATTGCGCCGGCGCCGCATCAGCCTGAGCGAAAACGCCGAAGCGGTGGCCGCGGAACGCGAGTTGCTGCTGTTCCAGCGCAACGAACTGGAGGGACTGGGCTTTGATTCTGCGGAATGGCGTGCCTTGCAGGAGGACCATGCGCGGCTGGCCCATGCCGCGAGCCTGCTGGAAACGGCGGCATTCGGCATCGAGACCCTGAGCGAGGCGGATGATGCATGTCTGGCCCAACTGAATGCATTGACTTCGCGCTTGCGCGACGGAATGGCGCACGATGCGAGTCTGGGCGAAACGCTGCAGATGCTGGAAAGCGCGCAGGCGGAATTGCAGGAAGCGGTGTATGCGCTGCGCCATTACCAGCAGCGTCTGGATA
>DATKAK010000132.1:0-81767 GCA_035498295.1 Gallionella sp.
TGCGGCGCACGCCTTTGTACTGAATGGCCAGCAGCAAGTTCTTCATGCGGGTGATGAGATGCTTGTTCTGCGCGACGATATCTTCAATCATTTTCAGGTCGCCGGTCTTGGGACTTCTCTCCCGCAGGGTGACCCATGAAGGGGTGCTGGTGTCGGTACGGTAATCCCATTCCGGATAAATGTATGTATCAGCGGCGGCGGCACTTACAATCCGCATCTGCATTAAAGGGCGTTTTTTGTCGTCCTCCGTGCCGGACACGGTATTGTTTGTCGATAGCAGTTTTAGCCATGGAATGTCAATCGGCTCCATGACATCCGAGTGCTCGGATGCCCATATATAGCGATTGTCGTCGCGGTAGGGCGCGCCCGGTTTGACCCTAAGCCTATCGAACTTGACTTTCTTGTTGCGAAAAGCGTGCTCCAGCGTCAAACCAAGATCCCAGGAAAAATTGTATGCCTCCAGATCGTGTGCGCCCACGAACAGTGAACGTCCCCTGCCGATCCAGGGATCGTCGTCCTGATAGTTTTCATCCAGCAATGCCCGGGCAAGGCGGTTGAGATAGTCTTCAGGGGTCTGATTTTGCGATGGGGTGGCCGTATGCTCGCTGGCCCAGAGTTGCTTGAGGCCGGGAAATTCGCGTATCGACAAGGCTTCCACCCGCGCATCCTCGATCGTGGCGATCACTGCCCGTTGCCAATCGTTGACCAGGTGATCGGAAAAATGCTGTTTCGAGTACATGATATGCGCTGCAGCATGAGTGGCAGCCGCTCGATAGATTTCCAGACCGGTGAAGTGCGCGGCACCACCCTGAATGAAATCGTAATAATGACCGGGCAGATGGATGGCGGATTTCCGGATGAACGGCTGGCGTATTCCGCGATTATCGGGATCGTTGCCTATCGATTTGATTATGAAATCACATCCCCATAGCGCATTCAGATATATCCTGATGCGGCGCTGAACGTCGATCAAAAGGGCTTTGTTTAGCGATTCCAGAGCGGCGGGCGGCTCCGGCTTCTTCGTTTGAAGAATATCTTGCAGCACGCGTGCGATGCGATCGGAAAAATGGCTCATGGCCGGACCTCGGCCCAACGAGCGCTTATGCCAGATGTGCAGAATTGGATGATCACTTTTATTTCCGAACAGCGGAACACATCTAAACTCGCCGAAACCACGATCAGTACGACCTGCGAATACCCGTATCATCGGCCAGAATCCGGATTACCGCGCCAAATTGCAATCCGACAAATACGAATGAATATCGATCAAATGCAATTGGACCTTCAGCATTCCCGAGGATCAAGGCCAGCAAAGCCGCACCAGACCGTTATCCCTTCGCGCTACCTTGCATTATATGGTCTTCGACTGCTTTGTCTGCGTATTGGATATGCGCGATAACGTTGGTGTAGTACCAGTGATTGAACCACTCGACGAACATTTCTTCGCCTGCGTAGTCGTATTTTTCCTTGAGTCGATGCGCTTCCTTCATCAAATGCACGTGATGATTCCTGTGTAAATCGATTTCGGGGAAACCGGACTTGACCATAAGTTGCTCTTCATTTGCAAAATGTGATCCTGTAAAAGAAATGACTTCGTCGATGATCCGGTATATATCCTTCCGTGACTCGTGATTATTCACAGCATCTTTCAAGCGGTTGAGCAAACCGATAAGTTTCCGATGCTGTTGTTCCATTTCATCCACATCGACCATTTCTACTTCTCCATGTCCTGCAATTGCATTCGCTGAGAGCAGACGAATTTTACGCCTATTTGTCAAGAAAAACATTGATATGTAGATCGGATCGGCGCCGCTTGAACGAGAAATGGAACATGATTAGCGGCAATTTGCGTTGCTCTGCTCCAATGATCCAAGCCGGTTGTTTTCCACTATTTCGCGTAGGCGGCCAATTCGTCTATGTTTGTGTCACAAACGGGCCGATCGATGAATGATGAAAATGATAACGCCGCAAAAATGCGGCGTTATCCATAGGTCGATTTGATTTCTATGACAACATCTCTTGCCATAAATTGATCTACGGTAGCTGACTCACGCTACCGCAAAAAATACCAACCCGACAAAAGTGATTGCAACGGCCATCGATATAAAAAGCTCTATACTATGCAAGGCATCCTTGCTGTCTTCACCGGTAATTCGTTCCAAAATATGCGAGTTCATGTTGGCCACCTCCTTGAGGTAATTTGAAACAGCCATTGAAACCATCATAGCCATTTCGATCGAGCATGATCAGCTCTTCATTGATACATTTTCAGTATACATAGCAGAGCATTTAAGTCAAGTATTAGAGCGGTGCTTAAGCAATAATTGCCTGATGCGGAATGACCAATATCCCGCTGGCATTTGCCACTCGCGAAAATCATATAACTGCAACAAACTGTCGAAGATTGTTCAGGATGCCGGACCCAATCAGTCGGAATTTCTCGAAAGGGAATTTCAGTGCCGGCCTGAATGGCGGATAAGGAACACGGCTCGTTGACCGGCATTATTCCAAAGACGGATTACTGCCGCCCTTCTTCGCATCGATCCGGTATGCCCGATTCGCAGCCGCCGTAACATTTGACTTTTCCGTTTGAATCGACTGCAGCCGAACCGCCCGGGACCTTGGAACACCACACCTGCCCCAAGATATCCTTCTCGCAGTACCCCACTCCGCACACGACATTCGCGTATTGATCTTTAATTGCGCCGCCGCCAGGTTTGGCGCAATAAACCTTGCCGTACTGGTCCTGTTCGCATTGACCGTTGCCGCATACCACGTTTCCACTTTGATTGTTCACACAATCGGCAATTGCGCCGACTGAATGGGCGAGCGCCGAAATCACGATTACAACCATTATTATCTTCAATTGCTCGCCCCACGATTTTTGGCCTTCCCCGAGCTGCATAAGCGAAGCCGCACGCTATAGACCAAATCATATATAAGATCGTGCCGCTCCATGCGGCATTTCCAGGACACTGCCGTGTAACCGAATCCGTGCATGACTCAGGCAACGCGATCACGGGGTTCGCGTCCGGAGGCAATCGCATCGAGATTATCCAGGGCGCGGAAGCCCATGGCATCGCGGGTTTCGTAGGTCGCACTGCCGATATGCGGAAGCAGAAACGTATTTTCCAGTTTCCTGTAACCGGGATGGATGTTATCGGGCTCGTTGTTGAACACATCGAGCCCCGCCGCGGCCAGCTTTCCCGAGCGCAGTGCGGCGACAAGCGCTTCATCATCGATCACACTGCCGCGCGCGGTATTCACCACGATCGCTCCGTCGGGTAACAAGGCAATGCGTTCCGCATTCAGCAGATTGCGCGTCTCTGGCGTGGCCGGGCAATGCAAGGCCAGAAAATCACAGTGAGGCAACATGGCCTCTACGTTTTTGTAATAAGTCGCACCTTTTTCAAGCTCGGGCGCCAAACGGCTGCGATTGGAATACAGGATCGTCATGTCAAAACCACGGGCGCGCTGCGCGGTGGCCTGTCCAACCCGCCCCATACCGACGATGCCAAGCCGTTTGCCGGTGACCTGTCGCCCGACCATGAAGGCGGGACTCCACGTTTTCCATTTCCCGGCGCGGATCAGCCGCTCTCCTTCACTGGCGCGCCTGGCTGCGCCCAGCATCAGCAGCAGGGCGATCTCGGCAGTGGCATCGGTTAATACGTCGGGTGTATTGGTGACGATGATGTTGCGGGCCTTGGCGGCGGCAAGATCGACGTAGTCGACTCCGACCGAGAAACAGACGATTGCCTTGATGGAGGCCGGCAAGCGCGCGATGACGTCGGCTGACAGCTTCTCGGTATGACAGGGGAGGACGATATCAGCACCCTGCGCCAGTGAGATCAGTTCATCGGTGGAATACAGCCGGTCTGCAGCATTGAAACGAGGGTCGTAATCCCGGCGTAAGCGGTCTTCGACTGCCGGTGGGAGTTTGCGGGTAACCAGGACCACCAATTTGTTCTTCATCACAATCCCTTCACGCTTTAATTCAGAGAAGCCGCAATATCGCCGGGATCGCGGTTATGACTGCCAGAAGCAGGCATCCGCCTTGCGCATTACAAATGTATTTGCAAATGCCGGCTTTATGGCGATATATTGCTAGGCATCAGGGTACCTCAGCGCCCATTGCGGAACAAGCCGGAAACGGAGAGCAAGAAATGACAGGTTTGGAAGATATTGCAAGATCGCCCTGTTTTGGCGATTGCTGCATGGACGAGTAGGGGATTTGCCTCGGCTGTTCCCTCTCGTCCGAGGAGAACGATCATTGGAATCAAGCCAGCAATGACGAGCGTCTTGTATTTCTGCAAAATGTGGAAGCAGGAAGAGAGCACGATCCGCAGGGTAGCTTCTACTGGATCACCCTGATAATTCGTCGAATCGACTGTTGAATCGATAATGCTTGAGTTAAAAGCGAACCACTATGCTGGCTATACAAACGCGCTTATTTGTCCGGGAGTTCGAATGAAAAAGATACTTTTTGCTGTTTGCCTGTTCGCCTCGGTCCCCGCGTTTGCCACTACCGCATTCTGGACTGGAAACAAGGAGCAGCTTCAATCGGAAAAGGTTGAAACAAGCAAGGAGCAGCCTCAAGCAGACAAGGGCGGTACGAACAAGGACCAGCCACAACCGGAAAAAATCGGAACAAAATGGAAATGCGAATACCGGGTAGCCAATACCACGCAGCTGATCCTGGTCTGGCGCATATTTCCCGACGGCTGCCCGGAAGAAATCGAACTCGAGGTCGACGGGGATAGTTGAAACCAGCTGCTTTTATAATGTCCCTCCCCTTGCCGGAACAATGAAATGAAAATTCCGCTCCCGGCAGCTTTGCTCCTTGCATTGGCTAGCGGATTCTCCGCAAACGGCCATGCAGTCACCGTGAAAGGCATGAAGAATTGCGGGGCTTGGCTCAGAAGCCACCCTGAGCACGCTCCACCGTCGCAGAATACCCTTGCCGACGATGCCTGGCTGGACGGATACCTCAGCGGTGTCGCAGTGGCAAGGAATATCGATTTTTTGAAAGGCGTGGACGAGAAAGTCATCCACATATGGATGAACAATTACTGCAGCAGCCATCCGTCCGACCTGGTCGGCTATGCAGCAGACGCGTTAAGTGTCGAGCTGGTTAAGCGTATGCGCTGATTGCCAGGACTATCAGCATCATTCAGGAATCAGACTTTGCAACCTTCCCGTAACCGCTGAACCTGCCCTGCGCATCCTGGAATTCATGGGGATTCAGCAGTACCGGAACTCCCGCCTGCATTGCGCGCAAATACATCTCGCTCAGGGTTTCCACCTCGACGGCGATCCTGAAAGCCTCGGCGAGATCCTCGCCGGCCGCGATCATGCCGTGGTTCGCCAGCAAACAAGCCTTGCGCCCGCGCATAGCAGCCAGCGCGTTATCGGATAAAGCCTGCGTGCCGAAGGTCGCATAGTCGGCGCAGCGGATGTTGTCGCCGCCGATCAATGCAATCATGTAATGGAACGGCGGGATGTCCTTCCTCAGGCAGGCCAACGCTGTCGCCGCGATCGAATGGACATGAACGATCGCGCCGAATTCTTCGCGGTTTGCATAAATGTCGCGATGGAACAGCCATTCGCTGGAAGGCTTCCAGCGTCCGCGCGCGGTCCCGTCCCTGTGCACGGACACGATATCTTCTTCGGTCATTCCTTCCGCGCCCATGCCGGAAGGCGTGATCAGCATGCCCTCGCCGTATCTTGCGGAGAGGTTGCCGGACGTGCCGCGGTTCAGTCCCAGTTCGTCCAGTTTGTTGGCGGTGCGCACAATTTCGCTGCGCAATTTTTTTTCATTCATCATGTCACCTTTTCAATACCCTCTCCCCCAGACCCTCTCCCGCAAGCGGGAGAGGGCTTTATTTCAACACCCGTATCGCCCCAGCATCCGCCTTCACCACACCGCGCTCGGTGATCAGCCCCGTCACCAGCCGGGCCGGCGTTACGTCGAAGCCGTAGTTCGCGGCGCACGATCCTTTGGGTGTGAGTTGCACGCTGCGCACCTGTCCATCGTCGCACAGTCCGGAAATGTGCGTCACTTCTTCTGCCGCGCGCTCCTCGATCGGGATCTCCTGCACGCCATTCTGCAGTATCCAGTCTATCGTCGGCGTCGGCAGCGCAACGTAGAACGGCACGCCGTTGTCATGTGCGGCCAGTGCTTTCAGGTAGGTGCCGATCTTGTTGCAGACATCGCCGGTTGCCGTGACGCGGTCGGTGCCGACGATGCACATGTCCACCCTGCCGTGCTGCATCAAATGCCCGCCGGTGTTGTCCGCGATCACCGTGTGCGGCACGCCGTGCTGGGCGAGTTCCCATGCGGTCAGGCTCGCGCCCTGGTTTCGTGGGCGTGTTTCGTCCACCCACACATGCAGCGGGATGCCCGCGTCGAACGCCTTGTAGATCGGCGCCAGCGCGGTGCCCCAGTCCACTGTCGCCAGCCAGCCAGCATTGCAGTGCGTCAGGATATTGACTGTGCTTTTCTCTCGTTCAGTTTTTTTCTGATAAATAGCTTTGATAAGCGCCCTACCATGCTCGCCGATGCTGGAACAAATCGCCACGTCCTCGTCCGCGATGCGCGCCGCTTCCTGCCACGCGGCCGTAGCGCGTTCGCTTTCGGGCAGCAGCACGAGGAAGGCGCGCATCCTTTCGATTCCCCAGCGCAGGTTCACCGCCGTCGGTCGTGCCAGCAGCAACTTGTCGCAGGTCGCCTTCAGCGCCGCATCCGAGGCATGATGCTTCATCGACAGTGCGATGCCGTAGGCCGCCGTCACGCCGATCAGCGGCGCGCCGCGCACCTGCATGTCCTTGATCGCGCGCTCGGCATCGCGCATCGTGTCCAGGCGCAGCGTGGTGAAAATGTGCGGGAGCTTGGTCTGGTCGATGATCTCCACTGCGGTGTTGTCGGCGGTCGGCCAGATGGTGCGATAAGGAGTGCCGTTAACTTTCATGGTCTGTAATCCGCATTGCTCCAACCAAGATAGAAACATTCAAAGAAATTCTCTAAACCCCGCATGACCTTTCGCACATTATTTAAATCGATACTCTTCTCATTGGAGAAAAACGGTTCTCCCTGCCCATTATCAGGGAACCGGAATCCGTCTGACTTTTGATCGAAATCATGCATTTCTCCAATTAGCTTCTGCGCTTCAGCAAATCCGATTGACTCGCATCCACCTCTTTCGTTAGCTATACACACAAACCTTTCCCAAAGCCGATTAAGGTCATGAGTGTTTTTGGGCGAAAATTTTTTCTCCTTGCCAAATTCATCAATCAATTGCTTTAAGTAAAGCTCTAAGGATTGCCTATAGCAAAAAAGTGCCGCATAGATGATATTACTGCGATCAACCACATCAGCTGCAGCTTGATCGATAAGCAGATCACCCGCTCTTTTATATCCCATTGGCATGCGATAAAAACGTTCTTTCGGATCGCCGGTAACATGTGCGTCGTATGCCCACGAAGACTCAACAAAAAGGCGATCACCCATTTGCGGCCATCGCAATTCAGGGTCATCAATTTCTGGTGTATCTTCGCTCATGTTTGCATCCATGGATGTTTATTCAACCTCGTGGAACCTGATAAAAATCGTAGCGAGCGGTTCGAGAGCAAGGCGCACGGAACGCAGCGACGAGACATACCTGCAGGTAGGCGAGGAAGCGAGTACCGTGCAACGCAGGTATCGAATCGCGCAGTAGATTTTTGCAGGTTTCCATCAGTCACCTTCGAACTCGCATAGGGCAAATACCTTATGCCCATGCTTCTCCAGCCGCGCGTGTCCACCGATGTCCGGCAGGTCGATGATGAAGCAGCATTCGACGATCTTGCCGCCCATTTTTTCAATCAGCTTGCAAGCCGCCTCTGCCGTGCCGCCGGTCGCGATCAGGTCGTCCACCAGCAGCACACGGTCGCCTTTTTGAATCGCATCGGTATGGATCTCGATGCGGTCGGTGCCGTATTCGAGTTCATAGTCGTGGCCTATGGTTTCGGCGGGCAGCTTGCCTTTCTTGCGGATCGGGATGAAGCCTTTGCCCAGCGCATAAGCCAGCGGCGCGCCGAGGATGAAGCCGCGCGATTCGATGCCGGCGACCTTGTCGATCTTCACGTCGTTGTAGCGGCGCACCAGATCATCCACGGTGGCGCGAAAACCCATCGGGTCTTTGAGCAAGGTGGTAATGTCGCGAAACTGGATGTTGGGTTTGGGGTAGTTCGGGACAGTGCGGATATGGGATTTGATGGTCATGATTGTTATTCCATTGAAGTAGCAATTGGTTTATGGGGCGTTACCCTCTCCCTAGCCCTCTCCCGCAAGCGGGCGAGAGGATTTTGAATTAGTGGCTATCAAGCATCCGCCCGGCGACAGCGGATAACTTCTCAACCATCTTCGCGTCACGCGCCTCGGGCGCGGTGATGATCGCGTGCTGCAACGCACTGCGGCAGCCGCATGCGCCCGCATCCGCATCCGCATGCACCAGCGGTGCGACATTCTTCACCAGCGCGCGCGCCTTGTCGGCATTCGCCAGCAGCACCTTCACGATCGCATCGACCGTGACGTCATCGTGATTAGGGTGCCAGCAATCGTAATCGGTCACCATCGCGACGGTGGCGTAGCACATCTCGGCCTCGCGCGCGAGCTTGGCTTCCGGCATGTTGGTCATGCCGATCACGTCGCACTGCCACGAGCGGTACAGCTCGGATTCCGCAAGGCTGGAGAACTGCGGCCCTTCCATCACCAGGTAGGTGCCGCCGCGCGCGGCCGGAATACCAACCTGCTGCGCCGCCGCGTAAAGATGATCGCCGAGGCGATGACACACCGGATGCGCCATCGACACATGCGCAACCAGGCCGCTGCCGAAGAAACTCTTCTCGCGCGCAAAGGTGCGGTCGATGAACTGGTCGACGATGACGAACATGCCCGGCGTGAGATGCTCGCGCAGCGAACCCACCGCGCTGACCGACACGATGTCGGTGACGCCGAGGCGCTTGAGCGCGTCGATGTTGGCGCGGTAGTTGATCTCCGACGGCGGTATCTTGTGCCCGCGCCCGTGGCGCGGCAGGAACGCAATCGGCTGGCCGTTAAGCTCGCCGATCAGCACTTCGTCGGATGGTTCGCCGAACGAAGATGTTGCCGTCACCCAGCGCGTATTCGCCAGGCCTTCGATGTTGTATACGCCGCTGCCGCCGATGATGGCTAACATTTATTGCTCCACTTCCTCAAGTCACAATGCGCACGCGTTCGGTCAGTGCGCACATCAATTCGTAGCTGACGGTTCCGGCTGAGTGCGCGACCTCTTCGACCGGCATCCCCTCGCCCCACAATACGACTGTGCTGCCGACGCCAGCCTGCGGCAAATCGCTCAGATCCACGCACAGCATGTCCATTGAAACGCGCCCGAGCGTCCTGGTGCGCTGCCCATCCACCAGGATCGGTGTGCCGTTCGGTGCATGACGCGGATAACCGTCGGCATAGCCGCAGGCGACGACGCCGATGCGCATCGCATGCTCGGCGCGGAACAATGCTCCATATCCGATCTCGTCACCGGCACGCAACGGTTGCGTGGCGATGATGCGGCTGCTCAGCGTCATCGCGGGCCTGAGCCCCAGTTGGTGCGCACCGATCCCGCCACCACTTTCATGGGAGAATGGCGACGCGCCGTACAGCATGATGCCGGGGCGCACCCAGTCAGCGTGGGTTGCCGGATAGCGCAGCAAGGCGGCCGAATTCGCCAGCGAGCGCGCGATGCGGTACGGCGCGGCAATCTCGTTGAACAGGGCAAGCGGCTTCGCAACACCGCTTTCCTCGTCGGCATTCGCGAAATGGGTCATCAGCGTGATATCGCGCACCGCGCGATGGCGGCGCAGTTGTTCCATCGCCTGCGCGACCTGTTGCGGTACGAAGCCAAGGCGGTTCATTCCGCTGTTCACCTTGAGCCACACATCCAGCGCCCTTCTTCCGGGATACCCATCCAGCATAGAGATCTGCCAAGGACTGTGGATCACGCAGGTCAGATCCTGTTCCGCGATGAGAGGCAATTCCTTGTCGTTGAAAAATCCTTCCAGCAGCAGGATGGGTTGGCGAAATCCGGCTTCGCGCAACCGCACAGCATCCTGTATGTCCAGTAGCGCATATCCGTCTGCAGCGGAAAAAGCTTGTGCCGCATGAAGCAGACCGTGGCCATATCCATCCGCCTTGATGACGGACAAGATGCGTGCCGAAGTGGCACGGCGCGCAACCTGGAGATTGCTCTCCATCGCGCTCAGATCGATACGGGCTTGTATGGGACGTGCCATGGAAAAGACTTGCTTCAACAGTATCTGAATGAGGAACGAATGATAGCAGGGGCAATACTTTCGTGTTATAAAACGGCTTGAAATACAATAATCCTGTTGAATGAATCTCGGTTTCTACATCATCCTTGCGGCGCAGTTCTTTTCCGCGCTCGCGGACAATGCGCTGCTGTTTGCTGCCATCGCACTGTTGCAATCCATGCACTCGCCCGGTTGGTACACGCCGGTATTGCAGGAAGCCTTCATCTTTTCCTATATCCTGCTGGCTCCCTTCGTGGGCGCGTTCGCCGATTCGCTGCCCAAGGGGCGCGTGATGTTCATCAGCAACAACATCAAGATCCTGGGATGCATCGCCATGCTGTTCGGGGTCGATCCGCTGCTTTCCTACGGTTTGGTCGGCTTGGGCGCGGCGACCTATTCGCCCGCCAAATACGGGATCCTTACCGAATATCTGCCCGCCGAAAAACTGGTACTGGCAAACAGCTGGATGGAAGGCCTGACGGTGCTGGCCATCGTTCTCGGCGCGATCCTGGGCGGGATATTGATCAGCCCGGCCATCGCCGAGCCCATGCTGAAGTGGTGGGACGTGCCGCTTATCGACACCGGCATCGACACCCCTCCGGAATTGGCGATCGCCATCATCTCCGGCATATACATCCTCGCTGCCTGGTTCAATCTCTACATTCCGCGTGTTGCGATCGATCACAAGGTACTCAGCCGCAGCCCGATCTATCTGGCCCGGAATTTTTTGCACTGCTTTCGCCTATTGTGGAAAGACCCGCTGGGTCAAGTCTCACTCGCCGTCACTACTTTGTTCTGGGGCACCGGAGCGACCCTTCGCCTGCTGGTGCTTAGCTGGGCGGGGATCGCGTTGAATTACGACATGGCCCACGGCGCGGCATTGACGGCCTGGGTGGCAGTCGGAATCGCGATCGGCGCAATGGCCGCAGGTAAATGGGTCAAGCTTGAGCATTCCGTGAAGGTGCTGCCGGTCGGCATCGCAATGGGATTCATGGTGTTGCTGATGATCCCGATCACCAACAGCACACTGGCTACGATACTGCTGGTTGCGATCGGCGCGATGGCCGGCTATTTCGTTGTGCCGATGAACGCGCTGCTTCAGCACCGCGGGCATTTGCTGATGGGGGCTGGCAGCTCCATCGCGGTCCAGAACTTCAACGAGAACCTGAGCATCTTTGCGATGCTGGGCCTGTATGCGCTGATGGAAAAGATGAGCCTCAATATCTACAGCATCATCGTGATATTCGGGCTGTTGCTTTCCGGGGTCATGGCTGCGCTGTACAAACGCCACGGGCATGATCAGGATCAGGGGCAGATGTAGGCACGTCAATTGATCCTCCGCAAGGCCAGAAACTACATTCCGCCTTCCATGGTTTTGACTGCCAGCTTCAAGTCCTGCCAAGCCTTGGCCTTTTCCATCGGACTGCGCAACAGATACGCCGGGTGATAGGTGACGATCAGCGGTATACCGCGATAGTCATGCGGCTTTCCGCGCAGGCTCGCAAGGGTCGCATCCCTGCCGAGCAGCGCGTTTGAAGCTACCTTGCCCAGTGCAACGATCATCCTGGGTCGGATCAACTCGATCTGCCGCTGCAGATACGGCAGACAGGCGGCGATCTCGTCCGCTTCCGGGTTGCGGTTGCCCGGCGGACGGCATTTGACGATGTTGGCGATATACACATTGGTGCCGCGTTTCAGATTGATCGCCATCAGCATGTTGTCGAGCAGTTTGCCCGCCTGGCCCACAAACGGCTCTCCCTGTGCATCCTCGTCCGCGCCCGGGCCTTCGCCGACGAACAGCCAGCCGGCTTTCTCGTCGCCCACGCCGAACACCGTCTGGGTGCAGCCGGCGCGCAGCTTGCATGCGGTACAGTCGCGCACCAGTCGTTTCATTTCTGTCCAGCCGAGACCGTCAAGCTCCGCTTGCCTCTTCGCAATGGGGGAACCGGAATCTGGCGGCATTTTCTGGGCTGCAGCGGCGGGAGCAATCGCTTCCGCCGTTACTGGAACAGACGCCGCTCCTCCCTGCGCAGCCCGGGCAGATCTGGCGCGCAATTTCCATTGCGGGTACAGATTCAATTCGCGCAACAATGCTTCGCGTCTATCCATTGACCTCGTCCACTAAATTGCACGCCATTGTGATCGCGTCTTCGCTGCCATTCGCATTTTGGTAATAGCCGCGCCGCACGCCGATCTCGGCAAATCCCGCATTGCGATACAACGCAATTGCGGTGGCATTGGAAAAGCTCACTTCGAGAAATACGCGGCGAATATCGAGTTCACGCGCCCGATCGAACATTTCATGCAATATTTCCCGGCCCAATCCCTTGCGTTGATGCAATGCCGATACGCCAATGCTCAGCAACTCGGCCTCATCCAGCGTCGGCCTCAGCACTGCATAGCCGCGTATCTCGCCGTCGATTTCATGCACACGACACACGTAGCCATGGATCAGCGCATCGACGAAATTGCCGCGTGTCCAAGGGTAAGTTTGCACTTCCTGTTCGATGGCCAGCACGTCGTCCACGTCATCCAGTGTCATGGCTCGCATGGGCCGATCCTTAATGTTGGATTCTCTCGCTGGTCTTCAGCGCAACCTTGTCGCGCAGGTACAGCGGCAAGGCTTCAGCCGCATCGACGCCACGGCCGAGTTCAAACTGCACCGCGCCGAGCGCGGCGATCGCTGCAGCCCGCGGCACGGATGCGCCATCCGCTCCCTCCAATTGTCCGGCGTAACTTTCGTTCAATGCGACACCATGCATGGCAAAACCGCTGCCCGTACCGAACCAGTCATTGCCCGTCACCGGCGGTGGTGTTCCCGGTTTGCACAAACAAGGCTCGACCGCGGCCCTCCACGTGGCTTCATGCTTTTCGTACGCCGCAAGATAGATCTCGCCCATGCGCGCATCCAGTGCCGCGATCACTCGGGATCTTCCGGTTGCTTCGGCCAAAGCCTGCAGGGTGCACACACCGGCCACCGGAAGATTCGCACCGAACGCCAACCCCTGTGCGGCACCGCAGGCGATGCGCACGCCGGTAAATGAGCCTGGTCCCTTGCCGAACGCGATGCCGTCGCAATCTTTCAGTTTGACGCCCGATTTCTTCAGCAGATCGTCCAGCATAGGCATCAGTATTTCGGAATGCTTTTGCCCGGCCGGCTCGCACCGTTCCATCACTGATCCATTTTGCCAAAGTGCCACCGAACAATATTCGGTGGAAGTCTCTAATGCAATGATGCGCATCAGTCGGCCAGCAACAACACCACTGCCTGCGCCGCGATTCCTTCGCCGCGTCCGGTCAGGCCCAGCTTTTCGGTGGTGGTCGCCTTGACGTTGACGGCACTTTTTTCCACGCGCAGGTCGGCGGCGATGTTTGCCACCATCTGGAAGATATGCGGCGCCATTTTCGGTTCCTGGGCGATGATGGTCGCATCCACATTGCCGACGCGATATCCCTGTTCGCGCACCAGATGCAGCGCCTCGCGCAGCAATATCCGGCTGTCGATGTTCTTGTATTTTGGATCGGTGTCGGCAAAGTGTCTGCCGATGTCGCCCAGCGCCGCAGCACCAAGCAGCGCATCGCAGACCGCGTGCAGCAGTACATCCGCATCGGAATGGCCAAGCAAGCCTTTTCCATGGGGAATCTCGACTCCCCCGATGATGAGCTTGCGGCCTTCCACCAATCGATGGACATCATAACCTTGACCGATCCTCATCAGACTTCCGGTCCAAACTGCCGCGCATTCGATTTGACGCGCTGCAACTCAAGATGCCCGCTGCGGTTATTCACGGGTGCCAACATTACCGATTCCCCTCGCGCAGCAATAATTCGGCCAACATCAAATCCTGCGGGTAGGTCACTTTGAAATTGGTCGGCTCGCCCAACACCAGCTTGGGATGCAAACCGAGCGCCTCGACGGCAGATGCCTCATCTGTGACCTGCGGCAAGGCTTGCAGCGCCTGAGTCAGCAATCCGGCGCGGAACATCTGCGGTGTCTGCGCCTGCCATAATCCCGCGCGGTCTTCGGTGCGCGCAATGCGCCCATCGCCGTCCTCCCGTTTCAGCGTATCCGCCACCGGCACGGCAAGGATGCCGCCTACCGCATCGTCTCGCGTTTCCGCGATCAGTCTGGCCAGTTGCGCCTGCTTCAGGCAGGGGCGCGCCGCGTCATGGACCAGCACCCAATCATCCGGCTCCAGTTCGGAGGCGATCAGGCCGTTTCGCACCGTATCGGATCTCTTTTCTCCGCCGCAAAACAGGGTTTGCAGCTTGTCGCCGAAATGCGACCAGTCGTAGGTGTGAAACAGCGTGTCTTCGGGGGCAAGCACCACGAACACCACGGAGATGTCCGGGCTCGCACACAGCGCGTTCAGCGCGTGCGCGATCATCGGCTGTCCGGCCAGCGGAAGGTACTGTTTGGGTATCTCTTGTCCCATGCGCGCGCCAAAACCGGCGGCGGGAACCAGGGCGTGCAATTCGGTCATGGCGTGATTGTAATTTAAAAGTTTGCCTGCGCGCTTGGCTTATAATAGACGACCTTGTTTCAGGCTGTTCTCCGTGCTTTTTTCTTCAAAACATCCCCGCCCGCGCTACACCCGGTTGATCGGCTCGTCCGACGCCCTTGCACTTGCGCAATTCGCGGGCAACAGCGCTCCGCTGGCGGTGATCGCCGCAAATGCGCAGGAAGCGCAGCGTTTGGTTGAGGAGATCCCGTTCTTTGACCCCAAACTTCGCGTGCATCTGCTGCCGGACTGGGAAACGTTGCCTTACGATCATTTTTCGCCCCACCAGGACCTGATCTCGGAACGGCTCGCGACTCTGCATCATGTGCGCAGCCAGTCGTGCGATGTGCTGGTGGTGCCGGTGACCACCTCGCTGTATCCGTTGCCCCCGGTGGAATACCTCGCCGCATTCACCTTCTTTCTCAAGCGCGGTGAAAAACTCGACGTCGCCAAACTGCGCGAGCAGATGGCTTTTGCCGGATACAGTCACGTGCAGCAGGTGCTGTCACCCGGGGAATACTGCGTGCGCGGCGGCATCATCGACCTGTTCGCGATGGGCAGCGTGTTGCCGTACCGCATCGACCTGTTCGACGATGAGATAGAAACGATCGCCACTTTCGATGTGGACACCCAGCGCTCGCTGTATCCGGTGCCGGAGATCCGTTTGTTGCCGGCGCGCGAATTTCCGCTCGACGAGGCGGGGCAGGCCCGTTTTCGCCAGAACTTTCGCGAGCGCTTCGAGGGCGATCCTTCGAGGTCGCATATTTACAAGAACGTGAGCAGGGGAAACGCTCCCGCGGGTATCGAGTATTACCTCCCGCTGTTCTTCGAGCGCACCGCCGCGTTGTTCGACTATCTGCCCAAACATTCCACGCTCTGCCTGCACCACGGAGTGGATGAGGCTATCGCCGGTTTCACCAAGGATGCCGCATCGCGATATAACCTGCTCAGGGGGGATCCGCAGCGTCCGTTGCTGGAACCAAAGGAACTGTTCCTGGATGCAGAGCAGTTCTATGTCCGTGTGAAGGATTTTGCGCGGTTGGACGTCATCGCGGGTGATAACGGCTTGAATCTCACCCCTTGCGCCACCGCGCCGCTGCCCGACATCGCAGTGAACCGGCGCGCCGATATTCCCACCCAGGCTTTCGCAAAGTTCCTGGAACACTTTTCGGGGCGGGTGCTTTTGCTGGCTGACAGCCTGGGGCGTCGCGAGATCGTAACGGGCTATCTGAAAGAATACGGTTTAGCGCCCGCCGTATGCGAAAGCTATGCCCAGTTCCTCGATAGCCGCGAAAATTTCATGCTTGGCGTCGCACCGCTGCAAAACGGTTTCATCCTCTCCGATGAAAAACAGGCCTTCATAACCGAAACCGAGCTGTACGCATCTCTGCCGCGCAGCCGCGCAGCGCGCGCCGCGAAGAAGAGCAACGTCGAGGGCATGCTGCGCGACCTGTCCGAGCTCAAGGTTGGCGACCCGGTGGTGCACGAACAGCACGGCATCGCGCGCTATCAGGGACTGGTGAACCTCGACCTCGGCGAGGGCAAGAACGAATTCCTGCTGCTGGAATACGCGGGCGAGGACAAGCTGTATGTACCGGTCGCACAACTGCACGTGATCAGCCGATACAGCGGCGGCGCGCCGGAGACCGCGCCGTTGCACAAGCTCGGCACGACTGCTTGGGACAAAGCCAAGCGCCGCGCGATGAAACAGGTGCGCGATGCCGCCGCCGAGCTGCTGAATCTCTATGCACAGCGCGCCTTGCGCAAGGGCCACGCGTTCAAGCTGACGCCGCACGACTACGAAGCGTTCGCCGCCGGATTCGGTTTCGAGGAAACACCGGACCAGGCCGCCGCGATCGAAGCGGTGATCGGCGACCTGCAAAGCGGCAAGCCGATGGACCGGCTGATCTGCGGCGATGTCGGCTTCGGCAAGACCGAGGTGGCGCTGCGCGCCGCTTTCGTCGCGGCGATGGATAACAAGCAGGTGGCGATGCTGGTGCCCACCACGCTGCTCGCCGAACAGCACTTCCAGAACTTCTCCGACCGCTTTGCCGACCTTCCGGTCAGGATCGCCGAGCTGTCGCGCTTCCGTTCCGCGAAGGAGCAGGCGCAGGCGCTGCAGGACATGACAGACGGCAAGCTCGACATCATCATCGGCACGCACAAGCTGATCCAGAAGGGCGTGAAGTTTCACAACCTCGGTCTGGTCATCATCGACGAGGAACACCGTTTCGGTGTGCAGCAGAAAGAGCGCCTCAAAGCATTGCGTGCTGAAGTCGACGTGCTCACTCTCACTGCAACGCCTATCCCGCGCACGCTGGCGATGTCGCTGGAAGGTCTGCGCGATTTCTCGGTGATCGCCACCGCGCCGCAGCGCCGCCTGTCGATCAAGACCTTCGTCGCGCAAGCCAGCAACGGCATCATCCGCGAGGCGGTGCTGCGCGAACTGAAGCGCGGCGGGCAGGTGTACTTCCTGCACAACGAGGTGGACACCATAGCCAACATGGCGGAGAAGCTGGAGGCATTGCTGCCGGAGGCGCGCATCCGCGTGGCGCATGGGCAGATGAACGAGCGCGACCTGGAAGCGGTAATGCGCGATTTTTACCAGCAGCGCTTCAACGTGCTGCTGTGCACCACCATCGTAGAAACCGGGATCGACATCCCCACCGTAAATACCATCCTGATCAACCGTGCCGACCGCTTCGGACTCGCGCAGCTGCACCAGCTGCGCGGCCGCGTCGGACGCTCGCACCATCAGGCCTATGCCTATCTGCTGGTCGAAACCGAAGCGCTGACCGCACAGGCAAAGAAACGCCTCGAAGCGATCCAGGCGATGGAGCAGCTCGGCAGCGGCTTCTACCTCGCGATGCACGATCTGGAGATACGCGGTGCGGGCGAAGTGCTGGGAGAATCGCAAAGCGGCGAGATGCAGGAGATCGGCTTCAGTCTGTACAACGACATGCTGAGTGCCGCGATCAGCTCGCTCAGGCAAGGCAAGGAACCCGACATGGCTCACCCGCTCGGCGTGACCACCGAGATCAACCTCCACACACCGGCGCTGTTGCCCGGCGATTATTGCGGCGACATCCACCAGCGGCTGGTGATCTACAAGCGCCTCGCCAATTGCAATACCCAGGAAGAGCTGGACGAAATGCACCGGGAGTTGATCGACCGTTTCGGCCTGTTGCCGGAACCCGCGCAAACACTGCTCGACAGCCACCGCCTGCGCATCCACGCGAAACCGCTCGGCATCAGCAAGGTGGATGCGTCCGCTGATGCCATTGTGATCCAGTTCGTGCCGAATCCGCCGATCGACCCGATGAAAATCATCACGATGATCCAGAGCAAGCGTCATGTCAAAATGGCCGGACAGGACAAGCTGCGCATCGAGTTGAAGTATGGCGACCTGCACCAACGCGTGCTGGCAATCAGAAACTTTTTCAAGGAACTGCAGTGAAAGTTTCGGCCCGGATTCAAATTTCAAGCCAGGACGGAAATCGCTTCATTGCAGAAATTCCTTTGCGTTGACAGTGTCCTGATTATTCCAATATGATTCGGCCAGAAACCGCCCGTCAAGAGGCGCGTGCCGTGCACGGTATCAACGCAAAGGGGCGTTGATGGCTGACCCTCGCACCCACCACCAACCACTTTCGCAAGAAAGATAGCCGCAAGCAATATGCGCGAGGTTGAAGGCGCCGCACAATAAGGGAAACTCATGTTTCGACTACTGCGCTATTTTTCGATCGCGAGCTTTGTCTCCATGGTGCTGGCGGCAATCGTACTGGGCTTACTTCATCAGCAATTTGAAAGAAACCGCCTGCTGAAATATGGCGAAAAGCAGAACATCACGCTGGCGCAGGCTTTTGCAAACAACGCATGGCCCAAATTCCGCGGTTTTGCCAATGCCGCGAAACAGCTGGATGCGGTGGCTTTGCGCCGTCAACCTGCCATCGCCAAACTGAGGCAAAGCGTACGCGATGCAGTGCGCAACACCCAAACTGTCCGGCTGACGATTTACCAGCTCGATGGCCGCACACTATTTTCCACCGACGACTCGTTGATCGGAGCAGGCAATGGCAACGTCGCGGGCTTCCTTTCCGCAAGACAGGGACAGACGCTAAGCGAAGTCTCACACTATGACAAATTCAGCGCCTTCAACGGCGAGTTTGTGAACCGCGATGTGCTGTCAAGCTACGTTCCGTTGCGCGGCAACGCCGAGGCGCCTATCGAGGGAGTGGTGGCAATCTACACGGATGTCACTGACCTGAACGCAAATGACGACAAGGAAGAGCTTCTTGTGACGATGAGCGTGATAGCCGTACTGACGGTCCTCTACGGGATCCTGTTCATCATCGTAAGAAACGCCGACCGGATCATCAGGCGACAATACAATCATCAGCGCCGCATCGAAAAGAGTCTGCGGCACATGACCACGCATGACACGCTGACCAACCTGCCGAACAGACTGCTGTTACTGGACCGGATCAAACAATTGCTGACATCTGCAGAACGCTACAATCAAATGCTTGCCGTGGCCTTCATCGATCTCGACCATTTCCAGAACGTCAATAACACCCTGGGGCATCACATCGGCGACAGGGTACTGCAAACCCTGGCACAGCGTCTGGCAGGTTGTTTGCGCGAGAGCGACACGATCGCTCGCCTCGGCGGAGATGAATTCGTCGCGAGCCTGCCCGACATCAAATCCAACGCCGATCTGTTCCAGATCGCCAAGAAGATGCTCGGCGCCGTTTCTTTGCCCATCGAAGCGGAAGGGCGCGAGCTGCACCTTACTGCCAGCATCGGCATCGCACTTTATCCGGAGCATGGCAAGGATGCTGAAGCACTGTTAAGCAAGGCGGATATGGCGATGCACAGCGCCAAGAACCTTGGCGGCAACAGGCACCAGATGTTTATCGAGCACATGAGCGAGGAGGTTCGGCAGCAGGTGCAACTGGAAGACGAAATGTGGCGCGCCCTCGAGAACAACGAATTCGTGCTGCAATATCAGCCTGTCGTTGACCTCAAGACCGGTTCGATCAGGGGTGCCGAGGCCCTGTTGCGCTGGCCCAATGCAGTTCATACCTGGCTTTCGCCGGAGGAATTTATTCCGGTCGCAGAGAAGTGCGGGCTGATCGTCCCGCTTAGCGAATGGATCCTCAGCGAGGCCTGCACGCAATTGCAAGCGTGGCAGGAAATGGGGCACGGGCTCAGGGATTTCACCATGGCGGTGAATCTGTCGCCGCGTCATTTTGCGACTGCCGGCCTTGAGACGATGATTGCGGGCTTGATCGAACAAGCCGAGATCGATCCGGGCAGGCTGCACCTGGAAATCACCGACCGCGTGTTAACCGACATGAACGAGTCTACTGTCGCCAATCTGGAAGGCCTCAAGCGCAGAGGTATTAAACTGTCACTCGACGATTTTGGAACCGGTTACTCGAGCCTCGGGTATTTGCGAAGCTTCCAGATCGACATGCTCAAGATCAATCGCGCTTTTATCCAGGATCTACCCAATAGCGCCGACAACATGGCGATCGTGACGACGATCATTTCACTGGCCAACAGTCTCGGATTGACGGTGGTCGCGAAGGGCGTTGAAACGCGAACTCAACTTTCCTCGCTGGAACAGCTCGGCTGCCACCTTGCGCAGGGCTTCCTGTTCAGCCGTCCGCTGCCTGCCGACGAGTTCCTGTCGCTGGTGCTTGAGCAGCGCGACATGCGCATCAATCCTGGGAACACCCCGTAGCCGGAACTGCATCAACGTTTGCAGCATCGGATAATTGCGCTGAAATAAAGCATTCATTCCGCGGGTTTTGCTCAGGAACGTTCAGAATGACGAAGCTTTTTGGGGCCCGCTTTCGCAACTTTGATCCCGCAGTTGACGGAAGTGCTGCAAGAAATCCGCAAATACACCGGCTTCGATCGCTGCGCGGATTTCGCCCATCAACTGCTGGTAATAGTACAGGTTGTGTATGGTGTTCAAACGCGCTCCGAGGATCTCGTTGAGCCGATGCAGGTGATGCAGGTAGGCGCGGGTAAAGTTTCCGCAGGTATAGCAGCCGCACTGTTCGTCCACCGGGCGCAAATCCAGCCTGTATTGGGCATTCTTGATCTTGATGTCGCCAAAGCGCGTGAACAGCATGCCATTGCGCGCATTGCGCGTCGGCAACACGCAGTCGAACATGTCGACGCCCTGCCCGACCGCCGCCACGATGTCTTCCGGCGTTCCCACACCCATCAGGTAGCGGGGCTTATCCTGAGGCAATTGCGGCGCGGTATGCCGAAGGATACGCAGCATGTCTTCCTTGGGCTCGCCCACCGACAAACCGCCTATGGCGTATCCTTCGAAACCGATCCGTTCCAGTTCACGCCGCGATTCGTCGCGAAGCTTCTCATGCATCCCCCCCTGCACGATTCCGAACAGCGCATTGGCATTGCCCTCATGCGCCTTCCTGGAACGCGCTGCCCAGCGCAGCGAAAGACGCATGGACTCGCCCGCTGACCTCCCATCAGCAGGATACGGCGTGCATTCGTCGAAAATCATCACGATGTCCGAATTCAGTACCTTCTGGATGCGCATGGATTCTTCCGGCGACAGGAAACATTTATCGCCGTTTACCGGAGATTGAAATTTCACTCCTTCTTCGGATATCTTGCGCAATGCCCCCAGGCTGAATACCTGAAAACCGCCGGAGTCGGTCAGAATGGGTCCGTCCCATCCCATGAAGCGATGCAACCCCGCGTGAGCTTCGATGACTTCCAGACCCGGGCGCAGCCACAAGTGAAAGGTGTTGCCCAGCACGATCTGAGATCCAACTGCTTTCAACTCGACCGGCGACATCGCCTTTACCGTGCCATAGGTTCCCACCGGCATGAATGCCGGTGTCTCGACACTGCCGTGGGCGAGCTGCAAAGTGCCGCGACGAGCAAAGCCGTCTGATCTATGCAAGGTGAACTTCATGTTTTTCTTTCGATCAGCATCGCATCGCCATAGCTGAAGAAGCGATACTTTTGTTCTACCGCATGGCGATATGCGGCCAGCATTTCAACCATACCGCCAAACGCGCACACCAGCATCAGCAGTGTGGACCTGGGCAGGTGAAAATTCGTCAGCAACACGTCCACCACTTTGAAGCGATATCCCGGAACAATGAAGATATTGGTCTCATTCTCCCCGGCAACCAACTCACCGGCCGCGGCGGCGCCCTCCAGCGCGCGCAAACTGGTCGTGCCCACCGCGATCACCCGACCCCGCGCCGCGCGGGCAAGGTTGATCGCATCCACGGTAACCTGGGGTATCTCATAGCATTCGCTGTGCATGTTGTGCTCATGGATATGATCAACACGCACCGGCTGGAAGGTGCCCGCTCCGATGTGCAGTGTGACAAACACAAGCTTCACCCCTTTGTCGCGCAATGCTTGCAGCATGGCTTCGTCAAAATGAAGCCCCGCGGTAGGCGCAGCCACCGCACCCGCCTCGCGTGCATACACGGTCTGGTAGCGCTGTTCGTCGTCAACATTTGCCGCATGTTTGATGTAGGGAGGCAAGGGCAGCCGACCGTAGCGGTCGAGCAAGGCCAAAACGTCTTCCGCCGAGACGAACCGCAGGCGGAAGAATTCTCCGACGCGACCCCGAACCTCTACCCCCAACGTGCCTGCCAAAATCAACCGGCTTCCCGCTTTCGGCGCATGGTTGGCACGCACTTGTGCCAACACCTCATTTGCGTCGAGAACGCGTTCGACCAGTACCTCTACACTGCCACCGCTCTCCTTGCTGCCGAACAAACGCGCCTTGATGACCCGCGTGTCGTTCAGCACCATCACATCGCCGGGCCTGACCAGTTGCAGCAGATCTGTGAAGCTGCGATCCTCAATCGCATTATCGTGTGTGTACAGCAAGCGACTGGTGCCGCGCTGCGCCGGGGGATGCTGCGCGATCAATTGTTCGGGTAAAGCAAAATCAAACTCGTCGGTACGCATGAACCATGACTGGAATATTGAAAATGCTGGATTGTAGTTGATATGAGGCTACGCATCATGGATAATGCGCCCCGCTTGGCCGGGGTGGTGGAACTGGTAGACGCGCCGGACTCAAAATCCGGTGTCTGAGAGGACGTGAGGGTTCGAGTCCCTCCCCCGGCACCATTGAACGCCGACCCAAAGATCGCGAAATTTCCGATGATGACGTTGCCAAATCCCCTTTCCAGTCGCGGAATTAAGACTGAACCTGGCTACTGGGTTTTTGCGACGCATTTCCACGATTAAATACCTTTTGCAATGTCAACCGAACAATTCTGCGGCGCGTTATAGGCATCGACACATTAGTGTCTTAAACGTTTATTAATCTACAAAAATCGGAGTTCACATGAGCAAACTGTTATCTGCATTGATCGCTGCTGTATTTGCTGCCGTTACTTTCTCTGCTGTTGCTGCTGACGAAGCTATGGCACCGGCCAAGCCGGCCGCTTCGCAAGAAGCTGCAAAGCCTGCCGCAAAGAAGGAAAAGAAATCGCATAAGGAAAAGAAGAAGGAAAAGAAAGAAAAGAAGCATAAAGAGTCCGCCCCTAAAGCTGACGCTGCTGCTCCCGCTGCTGCAAAATAAGCTAAACGCATCATTTAAAAAGGCAGGGGTGACCCTGCCTTTTTTTATTTGTAGAATGCGACTATGGTATGGAAGCCCAATGTCACTGTTGCCGCTGTTATCGAGCGCGATGGGAGGTTTTTGCTGGTAGAAGAGGAGACCTCTCAGGGCGTACGCTTCAATCAGCCCGCAGGACACCTGGAAGCCGATGAATCGATATTGGAAGCCGTGAAACGAGAAGTGCTGGAAGAATCCGCCTACCACTTTGTTCCGCAGCATCTGCTCGGGATCTACCGTTGGCACTCCGGCGATTCGAACACCACTTATTTTCGCTTTTCCTTTACCGGAAGAATCACAGGACAAGATCCCGATCGACTGCTTGATGATGGTATCCTTCAAGCCTTGTGGATGACCCCAGATGAGATTCGCGCCTCCCAGCCGCGCCACCGCAGCCCGCTGATATTGCGTTGTGTGGATGACTATCTGGATAACAAACGTTATCCGCTCGATCTATTGGTACATTATGAGTAAAAAGATCGTGGTTGGCATGTCCGGCGGAGTGGACTCCTCGGTGACCGCGTTGCTGCTGAAACAACAAGGCTATGACGTCACCGGGCTGTTCATGAAGAACTGGGAGGATGACGACAACGATGAATATTGCTCGTCCCGGCAGGACTTGCTGGACGCGGTTTCTGTGGCCGACACCATCGGTATTCCCATCGAAGCGGTGAATTTCTCCCGGGAATACAAAGAACGCGTGTTCAGCGATTTCTTGCGCGAATATCAGGCCGGCCGCACGCCCAATCCCGACATCCTGTGCAATGCCGAGATCAAGTTCAAGGCCTTTTTGGAGCACGCAATTCAGCTCGGCGCGGCTATCATCGCTACCGGGCATTATGCTCAGGTTCGGGAAAAAGACGGAATGTTCCAATTGCTTAAAGCTTCCGACGATACCAAAGACCAGAGCTACTTTTTGCACCGGTTGAACCAGAAGCAGCTGAGCCATGTGATGTTTCCTCTTGGCAACATCCTGAAATCCCGGGTTCGCGCAATAGCCGAACAGCATGGCCTGCCGAATCACGCAAAAAAGGACAGCACCGGTATCTGCTTTATCGGCGAGCGCCCGTTCCGCGAGTTCCTTAATCGTTACCTGCCCGCTCAGCCAGGTGAGATGTTCACGCCCGATGGCAATTTGGTTGGACATCACATCGGCCTGTCCTTTTACACCATCGGGCAACGCCAGGGTCTGGGCATCGGCGGGGCCAAGGAAGCGACTGGGGAACCGTGGTTTGTATGCGGCAAGGATATGGCAAACAACCGTCTGATCGTGGTGCAGGGGCACGACCACCCTGCGCTGCTTAGCCGTTGCCTGACCGCGCTGGATAGTCATTGGATCAGTGGAACTGCTCCCCCGATTGACCGTCCCTTTGCGGCTAAGACGCGCTATCGGCAGGCCGATGCGGCCTGCCACTTTACCCGTGTCTCGGGCAGTTCCTGCGAAATCGCGTTTGAGGAACCACAATGGGCGGTCACACCCGGGCAATCGGTGGTGATCTATGACGGCGAAGTTTGTCTGGGCGGCGCAATCATCGAACAAGGACACGGCCGAATCGCGTAAAATAGGCATATTGACTTTGTTTCGATCTTATCCATGACCACGCTCACCAAACTCACGGCCCTCTCCCCGCTGGACGGCCGATACCACGGCAAAGTTGATGCCTTGCGCAGCTACTTCAGCGAATTCGGGCTGATCCGTTTTCGTGTACTGATCGAGATCGAATGGCTCAAAGCCCTCAGCGCGCAAACCGATATTCCCGAAATTGCGCCGTTTTCCGCCTCGACCATCGCGCAACTTGACGCGTTGGTTGCAAATTTTTGCGAAGACGATGCGCTCGCCATCAAGGCCATAGAAGCCACAACCAACCACGATGTGAAGGCCGTCGAGTACTGGTTGCGCGGCAAACTATCCGGTATTCCGGAAACAGCCAAGACACTGGAATTCATCCACTTTGCCTGTACTTCTGAAGACATAAACAATCTCAGCCACGCGTTGATGCTCAAGGGAGCGCGCGATGCCGTGATGTTGCCGGCCCTGCAGGTGCTGATCGGGCGTTTGATAAACCTTGCCCACCAGCATGCGGGACTGCCGATGCTGTCTCGTACCCATGGCCAGACAGCCACACCGACGACCCTTGGAAAAGAGCTGGCGAACGTGGTGTATCGTCTGCAACGTGCAGGTCAACGACTGAGTGAAACAGAAATCCTCGGCAAGATCAACGGCGCGGTCGGCAATTACAATGCGCATCTGGCAGCCTATCCCAAAGCGGACTGGGAAAATTTCGCTCGGCGTTTTGTGACCGAACGCGGCATCACCTTCAACCCCTACACCACCCAGATCGAGCCCCACGACTACATGGCGGAACTGTTCGATGCCTACGCGCGCATCAACACCATCCTGACCGATCTGGACCGCGACATCTGGGGTTATATCTCTCTGGGTTATTTCAAGCAAAAACTGGTCAAAGGCGAAGTCGGCTCTTCAACCATGCCGCACAAGGTCAACCCGATCGATTTCGAAAATTCCGAAGGCAATCTTGGCCTGGCCAACGCAATGCTGCGCCACCTTTCGGAAAAGTTGCCCATTTCCCGCTGGCAGCGCGACCTGACCGACTCCACGGTTCTGCGAAACATGGGGGTGGCGCTCGGTTATACCCTGCTCGCTTACGAATCCTGCCTGAAAGGTTTGAACAAACTGGAAGCAAATCCCCACCGTCTGGCTGAAGACCTGGAAACAAGCTGGGAAGTGATGGCAGAACCGATACAGACCGTAATGCGGCGCTATAATATCCCGGATGCCTATGAAAGACTCAAGGAATTGACGCGGGGAAAAGAGGGTATCAGCCGTGCTTCTCTGCAATCCTTCATCAACTCGCTGGAAATTCCCGCGGAGGAAAAACAGCGTCTTCTTCAGCTATCTCCCGAGACCTATACCGGCAGGGCCGCCGAATTGGCAAAACGTATCTAACGCCGGATCTCACACCTAAACTGACAAGCCCGTAATCGCCGGCTTGCCGGTTATGAAACGTTTCTCGGGTCAATGCTCCTGCTCAAGAAGGTCGTCCGGAGTGGTTGGTATGGTTTGGTTCACTGCGTCCTCTGTGGATGGTGTTAACGCGCTTGTTCCCCCAGCCTCATTAGTCAGAACAGCCGAAGATTCCTGCTTCTCGATATTGTCCATTGGCAAAGCATCGCGCAATTCGTGTTGCTCTATCGCTCCTGAATCGCGCATATCGTGTCTTTCATCCGTTGTTGTGCCATGGATGCCGATATTGTCTACTGTAGAGTTTTCTCGCATTTCGCTTTTTCCACCGGATGCAGATTCGTGTGATTCCCTGCCGTCTTCCGGTTTGCCGTCGCGGAAGTCACCTCTGCTTTGTATCGAAGGCTGGGCTGAAACAGTGAAGATGTCGAGGTTGACTGGCTCCAATCGAGGCATCTGATCGGCCGCGCCGGCATAACCCATTTGATTGGGCAAAACGAAAATCGTGCCCTTCTCGGTCGTCATGGAGGTCTCGCCAAGATTCACCTTGTTATAAGTGCCTACGGGGGTTCCGGTTGCCAACGGACTGTCTGGCGTGACAACAAAAGTTTCGTGGTCTGTTCCACGGATCCCGATGGTCGTCGCCGGCGTAGTGATGTGATAATTGATTTTGTTCTTCTTCCCGACCGTGCTGGTAATCGCGCGAAAGCCTCCTTTGAACACTGAGAAAAAGCTCCTCTCAGAGCCATCTTCCTGTCCATCGAACGAAAAACGATCGATTTTGAGTTTGGTGTCGGGACGCATCGCGATGATTCCGCCATCTATCATCCTGATCTGTGCGGATGCGGTCTGCGCCGATACTAGCGTATCACCTTCTTACGGCATCGCCCTTCTTCACCGCGTACGTCACTCCGGTCGAGGTAGTCAGCTGGACCTTGCCTCGCACGAACAGAACACGTCCTGCGACGGAAGCATGGACGTTGCCGCTGATCGTCACCAACATCGCGACAACTATCCAATAGAGAGCCGCTTTGGAATAAATCTTCATATTATATTCCGCCTATGACTGTTCAGTTGAAGTTGCGCCGGATTGATACAAAGTAATCGGCACGATCATAAGAATACGCATCCACATTTGACATGTTGATAAACCGCGTCACCTGGGCGCGTAGCGTCCAAAATCTGGCTGGATACCAATTTGCTCCCACCGTCAGGTCATCCAATCGGTCAGAACGCTCGCTTGCAATGGCCGGATTGACTTCATCGAATTTGCTGAACTGTTCGCCGCCGCTGAAGTACAGCTTGGCGCTTCCGCCAAGAGCGGTGCGGCCGCCAACCCGGATTCCTCCTAACCGTCTTGCGCCATCGGTACGGCCTCCACGTGGGGAGATCAAGCTAACCTGCCCGACATCATTTTCCGTTCCATAATACAAACTGGCGGAAAGCGTCGAGATTCCTCTTCCGAACACATGCAGCCAACCCCCGCCCGCGATTTGCTGATCAACATCATTCAACCGCATCGAAATTTCCGAGTAGCGATATTGCCTGTACTGGGCAAATGCATTCAGCTGATCCCTGATGCCGACCCCATGCCGCCACTCCCCGTTCAATCCCAAACTGTCACGATAACGAGCGGAGCCCATGGTGTTCTGCCCTCCCCCAGCACACCCACTCGGAAACTGTTCGCTACCGTGCCGTATATCACGCCAGCGCGCTCGGCTGTACTGAACATATCAAAGTCTTTTTGCCTGTAGTAGTTGCGCTGGTTCATATCCGCTCCGGCATAGAATATCCAATGGGCATTCAATGTGATGTTGACTTCCACGTCCGCAGCCAGCCCGAAGTAACTGTCGGCCAATTCCGTGGTATACGGACTGGGAGCAATGATATTGTCAGTAAGTTCTGAAGCATTATTGACATTGGTATCATAGCCGGCATTCCCCTCGATATAACCATTGAAACGAGTCCATTTCACGGTTTCCCGCTCGGCAATGGCTTCCAGATATTTCTGGATGGTAACGCGCGCCGCTTCGGTTGGATTTTGCTGCAGCACCGTTTCGAATTCGGTCCTTGCTCGCGGCAGATCGCCGAGTTGATAATAGGCACGCGCCATGTCCAGACGGGCGCCTGTATAATCCGGGTCAACCGCCAGAACCCGCTCGAAGGCGAGCGTCGCTTTATCCGGCTTACCGCTGTCCAGCGCAGCAATACCGATCAGATAATCGAAGCGAACTTCCCCTGAGCGTTCGAACTCAAGAGGCTCCAGCAGATTGTAGGCCTCCTCAGGTTTTCCCGCCTTCATTAAAGCTTCGGCTTCTTGTAATGGTTCTTCACTTGTGCTTGTCCCGGCCGGTTGCTGAATTGCCGGTCCCGCATGCTGGCGGTCATCCTGCGAAGCTTGCTGTGCATGCGCACCGCTTGCCGCAAACATCAATCCGGACAGCAACCCATATGCCGAAGATGCAAATCTCACGACCACCACCCCATGCCGATTTTAGTTCGCAGTAAATTTCGATCCTGCCGAAGCAGGAGAGTTGATGAGTAGAGAGGTTCCGGACAAATCAAAGTTTTCAAAATAACATAGTTTGTGCGGTACTAACCAAAATGGGGATATTGTAACGCCCGCATGACGCGGCAATCGCCGATGCGAAACACCCTGAACCCGATTTGAGCAAAGCTGGATATGAACCCGCAGGCTTCTGGGCCACACAATGTGCGTGGACCGCAATTGTAGATCAATACGGTCTCCGCAATTATTATCGCATCTGCAAAAACGATGCTTTTTTACGTATTATCTGATGCGATCCAAACGCACTGAATGTCCGGAACACCGCATCAATCCGGAATTTCAAAATATCAGCGGGGGCGACGTCGGCCCGCCGGTTCGGCCGGTGATGGGTGCCTGGACCGGGTTTCTCTGCACCGGATTTCCAGGCACGACATCCTGTTCTTGAACGGCGTTATCCACTACAGCATCATCCCGCACATTGGCTTCTTTCTTGTCGCCATTGGCTTGCGGCGAAGGCGCCGGAGTTATGGTGAAAAGGTTCAGGTTGATCGGTTGCAGTTGCGGCATTTGATTGGCATCACCTGCAAATCCCATCTGGTTGGGGAGCACCGAGATCACACCCTTTTTGGTGGTAATCGTGGTTTCTCCCCGGTTAACCTTGTTATAGGTACCGAGGGGTGCCACAGCAGCCAACGGGCTGTCTGCGGTGACAACAAAGGTTTCATGATCAGTCCCGCGAATACCGATAGTAGATTCAGGGGTGGTGATACGATAACTCTTTTTGTTCCTTTGCCCAATTAAACCGGTAATGGCGCGGATTCCGCCTTTCAACAACGAAAAGAAGCTTCTTTCGCTGCCGTCTTCCTCGCCGCTGAATATGAAGCTGTCGAATTTGAGCTGTGAATCTGGGCGTATGACGATATAGCCGCCATCGCGCATCTTGATTTGTGCGGTGGAACCTTTGGAAGTAGTGATGGTATCAGTCTCGTTGACAACATCACCCTTTTGCAGGGCGCGCATTTGTGACGCAGAGTTGGTGATCTGAACGTTGCCATTCACGAAGAGTACGTGGCCGGCGATTCCAGCGTGAGCTCCCCGGCTTAGGAACATCAAACATACTGTCAGGATGACCCCTAGTATGAGGATAGTGTCGTTGGCGGTATTCATGATTTGCACCTCGCTTAAATTAATTCACCGGAAATCCCGGCGAACTGTCAAAGAAACGTCCGTCCTGTCATAGCTGTAGATGGGGATATTGGAAATATTTCTCGAATAGATTACCTGTGGGCGCAACACCCATCGACCGCCCAAATGCATATTCAAACCGGCGATCAGGTCATAGAAACGATCATCGCGCTGGCGCAGAAACAGCGGATTTACCTTGTCGTAATGGCCAATCTGTGCTCCGGAATTGATAAACATCGTCGATTTGCCCGCGAACAGCGTCTGGCCTCCTATGCGCAATCCGTTGAACCGCTTTGCACCATCGGCACGCCCGCCCTCGGGCGTAGCCAAAGTGATGATGTTTGATATATCCGTTTCCGTGCCGTGGTACAGGCTTCCAAACAGCGTCGACTTTCCATCCGGCTTTACATGCAACCAGCCGGCACCCAAGACCTGCTGGTTGTAATCATTCACCTGCATGACCGCTTCAAGATATCGATACTGGGCATACTGCCCAAATGCCTTGAACTGATTGCTGGGACTGAACACATGGCTCCAATCCGCATTCAGGCCGTTGATGTCGCTATAGTGAGACACACCAAGATTGTACCGGCCCCCGAATGCGCCGACGCGCAGGCGCTCGTTTTTTGTGCCCAGCATCACGCCGGTCTGCGCATCCAGACCAAGCGTATCAAATCCCTTTTGTATGCGATTGTTGCGCTGCCACAGGTCTGCCGCGGCATACAAGCTCCAGTTGGTGTCCAGACTGCGAGTGATCGCCCCGCCCAGGGCCAGCCCATAGTAATTGTCCGACGCCTGTATGCTGGTTGAATCGAGCGGATAACTCGATGCAAAATAATCAACATATATCTGGGACTGGCTGGTGGAGTAATTTACATTGCTATCGTATCCAACCATGCCTTCGACATATCCGGTCACATGGGTCAGCTTGCTTCCTTCCTGCACGGCAATCGCATCGAGGTATTTCTGAATGGTAAGGCGCGCCGCTTCTGAAGGATGCTGTTTCAATACCGTAGCGAATTCCGTCCTGGCCCGCGGCATGTCTCCCAGTTGATAATATGCCCGCGCCATGTCCAGTCGCGCGGCGGCAAAATCCGGGTTGACCGCCAGAGCCCGCTCAAAGGCCAGTGTCGCCTTGTCAGGTTTACCGCTGTCCAGCGCGGCTATCCCGATCAAATAATCGAAACGCGGTTCACCGGAATGATTGAACTCGAGCGGTTCCAATAGAATATAGGCATCTGCTGGATTGCCATTCTTGATCAGTGTATCGGCCTCATCCAGCTGCTTTCCATAGTCAGCGATTCCGGCGGGTTTCTGGGTTATCGGTTCGATGCCATGACGGCCCGATCTTTGCCCCGTTTCCTGCGCATATGCTCCGCATGCCGCCGACATCAATCCAAAGCACACCGACGTCAGCATGATGCCGACGCGGCTTTTATCGTAAAGGAAGCGGCTACTTATGGCATTCATGGCCATCTTCGTTTTCGCTCCCTTGATGCGGCCGGGTTTGTCGGGATTGTTCAAGTGCATCATCCGGATTCCGATCATCATCCTGGTGATCGGAGCCGCATCCCGGGTTGACCGGTGGAGGAGGTGAAGACATCGAAAGGGCGGCAGCCACGGGATACGCGTACGAAACTGCGTCCCATGCGATCCCGTAGTCGTAGACAAGTGCGGTAAACGTTGTGGTCCCGGATAAGGTATGTACTCCTGGGGCTACCTGTATCGTTCCTGAAGAGTAAGTGCTGGTGCCGCCCAACTGCGCGAAGAGCGCAGGATTCACCACCATGTTGTCCAGCTTCAAATTTGCCAGCGAAGCAGTTTCGGTAACGATGTTCATATAGGCCCCCTGCGTTCCGGCAAGACCGTGTACACCGAAAGTCGCATCAGACACCCCCATTTCTGCCGGCGTAACGAGAACCATGCTCGGGTCGCCTTTGGCCGATGCATCGTCGGAATAACCATGCATGAACTGAGCTGTCAGCACCGGGTTGCTGGATACGATTTCGACGGCTCCAGTCAAGACTGCATCCGTGTATTGGCCGGCATTCAGCGTTCCGTTGATCAGTCCGGCAGGTATCGTGGTGAACGTCGTGCCATCATGGGATGCAATGACTCGCACCGTATAGCGTGCGCGTCCGCTGAATGGCGATGTGTGGAAGGTCTTGCCCCAGGCAGAGACGTCTGGAAGCTGCTCGACCAGATAGTCGCAATAATTCACTCCCGTTGGCACATCGGCGCAACGATGGCCGCTGAATACCGCAACCGGTTTGTCTGATGTCACCAGTGTTCCTGTCATATCCGCGTTGGCAGGGTTTGCCAACTGGTAGGTTTCCCCGCTGTTCAGTAACACTGTGAACAGGTTTCCTGCAGGTTTTGTCGCACCTGCGGCGCTCGGAGTGATGCTTACCGTGGTATTGTCTTGTGTGGCGACGACGGCAAATTCTGATCCGCTGTATCTGATACTGGAGCGTGACATCACGTAATACCTGGTTCCAAGGCCGGGAGTCGGCAGGGCCAGATAACCGTCGGCAGAGGTTGCGTTTTCAGAAACAACATGCACGGAGACGGGCAACTGTGCAGTGATATGGATTCCTTTGGGTTCGACCGTTTCGTTGGAAGTTAATACGACGGCAGGATCGAGCGTGATTACGGTTTCAGCTCCTGCCGCAACGGAAAATGGCGTTATTGCACCGTTGAACGTCACCTCACCCGTGGTGGCGGCCGCCGCAGCCAAAATCAGTTTGTTGGAAACAGGCAAGTTATTGCATGAGGCGGGGTCGCTTACACAAAGATGATCCGGAAGCGTTAGATAGAAATCCGTTCCCACCGTTGTAATTGAGGGGGCTGGCACGGAAGGAGGTACCGGATCCGGAACATGGCCACCACCGCCACACGCGGCTAATGATACCGATAACAGTGCACTCTGAAAGATTCGCCTTGATTGATCTGAACGCACTGCAATACTCCTCTGCCTAGTTTGCAATGGCGTAATGGAGCGAATGGTTCATGCACGACGGAATACACACGGATGAACATCCGTATCGCGGTCCCGCTACCATAGTTTCCCTTAGGCCGGTGACTTTGCGTCCTTGTCTTTCGACAAGTTTGCCAAGTGATGCGGATTATTCAGTTTGTTGCGAGTGGAGTCAAAGTCCGGCCGACAAGAGGTTAAATTTGCGGATGAATGGTGAAACGGGTCAGTTTTGACAAGCTAAATCAGGCCCTTCTGAGCGAATGAGAGCGTTTGTCCGGATCCCACCACAAAATGGTCCAGTACACGCACATCCACCAGACTCAGCGCCTGCTTGAGCACATTGGTCAAAAGTTGGTCGGATTGGCTGGGCTCAGCGACACCGGAGGGATGATTATGTGCCAGGATAACTGCAGCCGCGTTATGCGCCAAGGCACGCTTGACCACTTCCCGGGGATAAACACTGGTCTGGCTTAAGGTGCCCTGAAACAGTTCTTCCGAGGCAATTACGCGATGTTGTGTATCAAGGAACAGCACCAGAAAGATTTCCTGATGTCGGCCTCCCAGCAATAGCTGCAAATAATCACGCACTGCGCGCGGCGAGTTAAGCGCATCGCCGTGCTTTAATTCCTCTTTGAGTGCACGGCGCGACATTTCCAGAACGGCTTGCAGCTGCACGAACTTGGCCTGCCCCATGCCGTGCACTGCACAGAACTCCGCCTCGCTGGCGGCAAATAATCGGGTCAGGTCGCCGAATCGGGTGACCAGCTCGCGTGCCAGGTCGACCGCGCTTTTCCCAGCCACCCCAGTACGTAAAAAGATCGCGAGCAACTCCGCATCGGATAATGCTTCAGCACCACGGGTGATGAGTTTCTCGCGCGGACGTTCATCTTCAGGCCAGTCTGTAATTGCCATATATCCTCCCAGCCCAGACGGGCGGTTTCTTGATAATATGCGCTGCATTATGGAACAGGAAATGACAAAACGCATTGTACCGATTGACCAGCCAAACTCGGGAAACTCCATAGTCTTGGGCATCACCGGTGGTATCGCGGCCTACAAAGCGGCTGAATTGCTGCGTCTGCTGGTAAAACAGGGCATTGAAGTTCAGGTCGTTATGACCGAAGCAGCTTGCCATTTCATCACACCGACCACGATGCAGGGTTTGTCCAACAAACCTGTTTACACTGACCAGTGGGATGCTGGCGTACCGAACAATATGGCACACATTGCGCTGAGCCGCGCCGCTGATGCGATCGTGATCGCGCCTGCAAGCGCGGATTTCATCGCCAAGCTTGCACATGGATTGGCTGATGACCTGCTTTCAGCCTTGTGCCTTGCACGAAATTGCCCTTTGATTATTGCGCCTTCGATGAACCGTGAAATGTGGTTGAACCCCGCTACGCAACGCAACGTCTCACAACTGGTTGCCGACGGCGTGCATGTGCTTGGACCGGATAGCGGTGCGCAGGCGTGCGGAGAAGAAGGCCTAGGCCGGATGCGCGAAGCCGTGCAGTTGACACAGGACATTGCGGCCTTCTTTCAACCCAAACTGCTTTCCGGCAAAAAGATCCTTGTAACTGCGGGCCCCACTTACGAGGCGATAGACACGGTGCGCGGCATCACCAATCTCAGCTCCGGCAAGATGGGCTATGCGATCGCGCAAGCAGCGCTTGAACTCGGAGCCCAAGTCACCCTGATTTCCGGGCCGACATCACTCGCCAAGCCCCAAGGCGTTCGAGCAGTGGATGTGCAGAGCGCCGAACAAATGTTCGAAACAGTCAAGCAGCACGTTGGCAATTGCGATATTTTTATCGGTGTGGCAGCAGTAGCTGATTACCGCGCCGCGCAACCCGGAACACAGAAAATCAAGAGGAGCGCTGACAAACTCACGCTGGAACTGGTGCCCAACCCGGATATCCTTGCTTATGTCGCCAGCCTGCCTAAGCCGCCATTCTGTGTTGGTTTTGCGGCCGAAAGCGAAAATCTCGACGAAAATGCCGAAAAAAAGCGCCGCGCGAAAAAACTCCCCCTGCTGGTGGGCAACCTGGTGCATCAGACCGTCGGACACGACGACAACGAACTGGTACTCTTCGATGACAATGGTAACCAAACTTTACCGCGTGCCGACAAACTCACGCTGGCAAGGCTATTGATGCGGAGCATTGCAAAACGCCAACAGGAACCAATGTAATGAAACACATTGCAGTGGATGTCAAAATTCTCGACCATCGCCTGCATGAAAATATGCCGGGCTATGCGACCGCAGGGTCGGCAGGTATCGACTTGCGCGCTTGCATCGAACACAACATGGTGATCCAACCCAAACAGAGCGAGCTCATACCCAGCGGTATTGCCATCCACCTAAGCGATCCTGGTTATGCAGCGGTGATCTTGCCGCGCTCTGGCTTGGGACACAAGCATGGCATCGTACTGGGCAATCTGGTCGGGTTGATAGACTCAGATTACCAGGGGCAGATCTTCGTTTCGTTATGGAATCGAAGCCAGATACCCTTCACGCTGATGCCGATGGAGCGCATGGCCCAACTGGTGATCTTGCCGATCATGCAGGCAAAATTCAATGTCGTTGAAGAATTTCCACTGAGCGAACGCGGTAGCGGAGGATTCGGCAGCACCGGCAAACATTGAGACAATCCCCCAAAAACGGGAAATTCAGCCGCGTTCGATCACTGCCTCGATTTCTGCAAACGTATGTGCCAGTTCGAAGCTCTGAACCTGGGCTCCCAACTGGCGGGCGATCTGAGTTATGGAGAACAGGCCACACACCGCTTGCTTGCCATCCGCGCCCTCAGACACCACCAGCGCATGTTGCCGGTGAGCCTTTTTCAGGCTCGCGACGATTTGGCCGACTTGGGCATTTCGCACGTCTTCAATTTTCAATACTTCCAGTTCGCGCTGAGTCGTCATGATGTCACGCACCATGATGTCGGCATGGGTTCCGCCCATGTTTTGCAAAAAACGCATCGGCTTTTCACCCAATACATCGGTCGCCGTCAATAAGCCCGCTACCTGATCATTGTCGTCCAGTACCAACAACAGACGCACCCCATAGCGGATCATCTTGGCATTGGCCTTGTCCATCGAAGTCTTGGCGCGCACACTCACCACCGAAACCTTGCTCAGATCGGTCATCACATTGATTGCCGGATCGCCCAGCTTGACATGATCGGGAAGTTTCTGGACCGGGCGCACAAAAGTTGAACCTCCTTTCAACAAGGTTGTTTTCAGCGCGCTGTATTCTTTGGTCAAGACATGTCTCCTAATTATTCGATCGGATGCTTATCTGTGCATGTACTGGTGATATGCCGGATGATTCTTGGGTGCAGGAAGGTAGCTCGCCAGCTCATTGAGCGCCATTGTGTATACCTCGCGTTTGAATTCGATCACGGCGGAGATATCCAGCCAATAGTTATTCCAGCGCCACGCATCAAACTCGGGGTGCGGACTGGCACGCAGGCAGACATCACAATCACGACCGATCAGCCGCAACAGGAACCAGATCTGCTTTTGCCCGCGATAGCCCCCGCGCGACTCCCGCTTGCTCCAGCTCTGCGGAATCTCGTAACGCATCCAGTCCCTGGTGCGTCCAAGTATTTTCACATGCTCCGGCAACAAGCCGACTTCCTCGTGCAACTCGCGATACATCGCTTGTTCGGGGGTTTCGCCCTGCTGAATGCCCCCCTGCGGGAACTGCCATGAATGCTGCCTGACCCGCTTGCCCCAAAGCACCTGATTCTTGTCATTCGTGATGATAATGCCGACATTCGGGCGGTAGCCGTCTCGGTCTATCATTTGTCACTCAATTCGGTTAATTTCAATGGGCCGATTCTTTCACATTTCCGCTTCAATGAAAAGAGAATCAGCCATTTAAAAGTTTCATAGCATACCGGAATCCGGGCATTCCCTGTAAAATCGCAAACTCGCTTTTTTAAAAATAAGGGCGTATCCAACCATGCGTGTCTCACAATTTTTTATCTCCACTCTCAAAGAGGCCCCTTCCGAAGCCGAAATCGCCAGCCATAAACTTATGATGCGGGGCGGGTACATCAAAAAATTGGCCAGCGGTTTGTACACCTGGATGCCGCTTGGATTACGCGTGTTGCGCAAGGTGGAACAAATCGTACGCGAGGAAATGGATCGCAGTGGTGCGATCGAGTTACTGATGCCTGCCATCCAGCCCGCCGAACTTTGGCAGGAAAGCGGACGCTGGGAGGTGTTCGGTCCCCAGATGCTGAAAATCAGGGACAGACACGACAACCAATTCTGTTTCGGCCCCACCCACGAAGAGGTGATCACCGACATCGCGCGCCGCGAAATTCGCAGCTACCGGCAACTACCTGTCAACTTTTATCAGATCCAGACCAAATTCCGCGACGAGGTACGTCCGCGTTTCGGCGTGATGCGCGCGCGTGAATTCCTGATGAAGGATGCGTATTCATTCCATGCCGATTATAAGAGCCTAGAGCAGACTTACCTCGTCATGCATGAGGCTTACTCGCGCATTTTTACCCGCCTTGGATTGAAGTTCCGCGCGGTCGCGGCGGATACCGGTGCGATTGGCGGAAGCGGCTCGCACGAGTTCCATGTGCTGGCTGATTCGGGAGAGGACGCGCTGGCCTATTGCCCCACTTCAGATTACGCCGCGAATGTGGAGCTGGCTGAAGCCGTTGCACCGAGTGGACCGCGAGCCGTTGCCACCCAATCGATGAAGAAGGTCTCCACACCGGGCCAAAAGAGCATCGAAGAGGTCGCGGCATTTTTCAATGTCTCACACCGACAGATACTCAAATGCATCGCAGTGGTCGGTGAAATCGGCGGCTTTACCCTGTTGTTGTTGCGCGGAGACCATGCCCTGAACGAAGTCAAGGCAAGCAAGATAGCGGCACTGGGAAAATTTCGCTTTGCAACGGAAGAAGAAATCGAGCAAAACATGGGTTGCCGCGCTGGTTATATCGGACCGGTGAACACGCAAGTGAACCTACTTGCAGATCGTGCGGCCGCCGCGTTGACCGACTTCGTTTGCGGTGCAAATGAAGCCGGCTTCCACTATATCGGGGCGAATTTCGGGCGGGACATCCGGCTGGATGAAACCAATGTGCACGATCTGCGCAACGTGGTTACGGGCGATGCTTCGCCGGATGGAAAAGGCATACTGGAGATCCGCCGCGGTATCGAAGTCGGGCATATCTTCCAGTTGCGCACCAAGTATGCCGAAGCCCTGAAAGCCACTTTTCTGGACGCGCAAGGCAGGGCGCAAATCATCGAAATGGGCTGCTACGGCATCGGTGTGTCACGCATCGTCGCTGCTGCCATCGAGCAAAACCATGACGAGCGCGGAATTGCGTTGCCGGCCGCGATGGCGCCCTTCCAGATCGTCATCGTGCCGATCGGCATGGGTAGGAGCGATGCGGTGCGCGGAGCGGCCGAACTTTGTTATACCCAGTTGCACAATGCCGGAATCGAAGTGCTGCTGGATGACCGCGACGAGCGTCCTGGTGTCATGTTTGCGGACATGGAACTGATCGGCATTCCCCATCGCATCGTCATCGGCGAGCGCGGCTTGAAGGACGGCATGCTGGAATATCAGGCGAGAACCGATGCCGCTGCGCAATCTATCCCCTTGCAAAATGCGCTGGAGTTCGTAAAATCAAAGCTATGCGAGTGAACCTGCAGTCACTTCCTCACTATTTAGCTCAGACCTCGTTTGTGGCAGGGTTATTGTTTACCTGCCTGGCGCACGCGGGCGGGCAAATTTATGCTCCGCTTTCCGCCAGCGTGCGTGCTGTTCTGCAACATAGCGTGTCAGATCAGGCCCCGCTTAAACTGGCTTTCGCCTCCCAATATGAAGCCGACTATTGGCTGAATGAAATGTCGCGCCGGTTGGAGAAAACCATGCAGGATGCCGAATACCGCATGAATTTTATAAAGACCGTGCATTATGAAGCCACCCGTGCAGGTCTTGACCCGCAACTGGTACTGGGTTTGATCGAAGTGGAGAGCAGTTTTAATAAGTACGCGGTATCCAAATCAGGGGCTCGCGGCTATATGCAGGTGATGCCCTTCTGGGTAAAGGAAATCGGCACAAAGGGACAAGACTTGTTCCATATGCGCGTCAACCTCCGCTACGGTTGTACCATCCTGCGATATTATCTGGACATGGAAAAGGGTGATTTATATCGCGCCCTGGGGCGTTACAACGGCACTCTGGGTAGACCGGAATATCCGAATCTGGTGCGTGCCGCCTGGCACAACCACTGGACAATGCAGCCACGCCGCACTGTCAGCTTTAGTTACTCGCCACCCAATTGATCTATTACTTCTTGATATAGGCCTCGATACCGGCGCGCGTAACTTCACCCGCCTGATAGTGCACCTGTTCGCCATTGGGGTTATACAAATAACTGGCAGGCAGAACTTCCACAGCGCCAATCTGGTCAGTGACCTTGCGATTGCCCATGACCACCGGATAGCTGATCCCATGCTCCCGATCAAAGTCAGAGACTTTCTAGCTTGAACCTGAATCAATTGCGATTCCGATAACCACAAGATCCTTGCCATGATGTGCATTATGCAAACTGACCAGTTCGGGTATTTCGTCCAGGCAAGGCGGACACCAACTCGCCCAGTAGCTCACCAGCACCCACTTCCCCCGATAATCCGCCAGGCGGTGTACTTTTCCATGCATATCTGTCAGCGAAAATTCCCCAGCGTAGTTGGGCATAGCGCATAGCAGCAACATGGCGCATAGCCCGGCGTGCAAACACCTTGTTACCATAGATAAATCCTTCCGTTATTACCCGAGGGATTTGCGATATCTGCCTTGGATAAGCGTTCAGTGGCCAAGCTTCCCGGTATCTTCGGTTTCATTTTCTCCCTTGTCGGATCCCGAACCAGCAGCATGGCTGAAATATTGCGCCAAAGTTATCAAAGCGATGCTTGCCCCCAAATAGACCAAGTCCAGTGGCACGGTCAGTTTCATGTTAAGCGCTTTTTCAAACAACGTAACAATCAAAATCATAATAATAACCTTGGCCAGGCGTGACTTCAGTTCATCCAGATTATTAATGATCAGTATCTTGCTGGATGATTTACTTCCTTTTGCCTGGTCGATATCGCTGATGAACAATTCGTATAGTCCAAACGAGAACATCAACATCACCGTCGCGAGCAGGTAACCGTCCACCACATCGACGATGTGTGTGACAGTACCGTCATACATCGCCTTGCGCGCCTCTTCAGACAGGCCGGGTTCGGCATAATGCAGCGCGTGTGAAATCAGGTACATCACATCTACGGTAACCATGTAGAAGATCGTGAGGCCTGCCAGCAGGCTGCCGATCACCGCGGCGATAATCACAAAACGGCTATTCCACAACGTTGCTTCAAATATCGATTCTATAATTTTCATCATCTCTCCCGGTTTGCTGCTTTAAAACGACGCGCATTAGAACTCATTCCGCCATATCGGACAAATAATCAGGCAGAGTTGCGTGAAAATAGCTCCTGCACAGAGAGATCCGTGGATTTCTCAAACTTACCTGTGTAAGACACTAGCCATTGCTGCAAGGGGTCGTCATCGTGTTTTGCTGGTATTGATGCGGGGTTCATCACGAACAAGCGCAACAATTCAGGGGTACGAATATGTCTTGGATCGCGTACCAAAAGCCAGCCACTCCCTTCGGCCTTGCGAACGATGTCGGCGCTCGCAAGTTTTTCGAGGATGATTTCCAGCACGTCATAGCCGACACGCAAAGTCTTTGATAATTCTGGAAAAGTGGTCACCTTACCCTGCTCCAAGCACTTGGACATGATTCTCAGCACACGCAGAGCATCGAGCAAAAGCGCAGTTGGCGTCAAGTTCAGCGAATACGGTGTACGCCAATGCGACAATGATGCCGCAATCACCGCTCCAAACAATATGATCAGCCACGACAAATATATCCACAACAGGAAAATCGGGACGCTCGCAAACGCACCGTATATCAATTTGTATGTCGGAAAATTGCTGATGTAGTACCCGAACATGCGGTTCATGAATTCAAAGGCGATTGCCGCCACGAAAGCACCAAACAATGCGTGTTTGCGCGGAACATAACGGTTGGGCACCAGACGAAACAACAGGTAGAACGCCATCGTGGCAAACAGGGCAGGCAATATCTTGAGAGCGCCCACGCCGAAAATCGGTATGTGTTTGGCGTAACCCATAGACAACCCGACCAACCATGAAGTAAGCGACAAACTTGCCCCCATGAGCAATGGCGAAAGTGTGAGCACCGCCCAATAGACCACCAAGCGCTTGACCAGGGGACGTGGTCGGGCTACGCGCCAAATGACATTAAAGGCCTTGTCTATGGTCAGCATCATCTGCATGGCCGTCAAAGCCAGGAATCCGATGCCTAACGTTGTAAGTCGTGCCGCGCTTTCGGCGAACTGCTGCATGTACTGGGTGATGATCACTCCGGCGGTATCCGGCACCAAATTGGTAAGCAGGTAGACTTTGACCTTTGCGGAAAAATCCTCAAAAACGGGGAATGCCGAGAACATGGTCAACGCAATGGTTATCAGCGGAACCAGTGACAATAACGTGGTGAACGTCAAGCTGGCGGCGGCTTGAGAACAGCGATCCTCCATGAAACGTGCTGCAATGAAGCGAACCAAAGAAATGGCATCGCGCAAATTTTTTCGCATGTCCCGATCGTTTCTTTATAATGTCCATATGATAACCGACAAAGAAATCCTCGTGCTGTATTACAGCCAGCATGGCGCGACACGTCAAATGGCGCAGTTGATTGCGCGCGGTGTTGAACAAGTAACCGGGGTGCTGGCACGTCTTCGCACCGTTCCAAAAGTATCCACTGTGTGCGAAACGACTGAACCTGATATCCCCGACAGCGGCGCACCCTATGTGGAATTGCGCGATCTCGAGGAATGTATCGGCTTGGCTCTGGGAAGTCCGACGCGTTTCGGCAACATGGCTTCCGCAATGAAATACTTTTGGGACGGTACAGGCGGCCTGTGGATGAAACACACGCTGGTCGGCAAACCCGCGGCACTGTTCACTTCCACTGGCACCATGCATGGCGGTCAGGAAAGCACCTTGCTGTCGATGATGTTGCCATTGTTGCATCACGGCATGGTTATCGTCGGTCTCCCCTACTCCGAGCCGGACCTATCCGGCACACAAAGTGGCGGCACGCCTTATGGCGCAAGCCATGTGGCGGGCATCACCGATGACCGGGCGATTTCCGAATCCGAAAAGAAACTATGCCTCGCGTTGGGCCGCAGGCTGTCAGAGGTCGCGCTGAAACTATCCGCATGATTGCACGCGAAGCCCGTCAAACGCTGCGCGCCCACCGCTATGGGGCATTGGGAACATTGTCGAAGAAATTGGATGGCTACCCTTTTGGCTCGATAACACCCTACTTGGTGGATCACGATGGCAGTCTTCTCATCCTCATCAGCATCCTCGCCGAGCACACCAAAAACATACTGCACGACCCGCGCGTCAGCGTGATCACCCATGACCAGCGCGACCCGCATATCCTGTCCCAGGGGCGGGTGACCGTGATTGGCAATGCCGAACCGGAGCAAAAACGGAAAACGGCGGGACTGCGCTATTTACGCTATTTCCCCGAAGCTCAGACTTACCTCGCGATGCATGATTTTGCTTTCTTCCGCATACGACCCGTTGCCATCCGTTATATAGGCGGTTTCGGGAAGATACGCTGGGTCGATATTAAGAAATACGCCGTCGCATGCGCAGAACAATTTGCACGTCAGGAAGAATCCCTGCTCGCGGAGTTAAACGCGAAGTCTAAGACGACCGTTCGCAAACTGCTGCAACAACGGTATGGTATCGAAGCGGCGGACATGCGGGCCATCGGGCTGGATTGCGACGGTCTGGATATTCGCAGTGGCGAACAAGTTTGGCGACTGGACTATCCGGAAGCGGCAACAGAACCGTCACTCGACGCTTTGCGCCTTATGAGCGGTTAAAGCCGAATTCCGGCTTTAACCGCGCGACTGAAGCGATCAGAATCGGATCCCAAGTTTGGCGCTATAGGATTGATCCGAGCCGGTCTTGTCATATTCCAAGGCCACGTTCATGAACAGGAATTTTAAATTGCCTCCAATAAAGTACTTAAATTGATTGAAGGATTCCTTGGTCAAAGTCGGAATTCCATTAGGAGTGCTGTCAGACCAGACTTCGCCTAACCCGGCATACGGTGTGAATATCGTGATCCCTTTGGAAATGGAAACGTCCAGACCCTTGGTGTTGAACGAGAGCTGATCCACGCCGGTCATCTGGGTGTAGGACCCGCGAATTGCGACCGCCGGGGTGGCCGTGCCGCCTTCGATGAACGCGTAGCGTATCTCTCCGCCGTAGACTTTGATATTGGTGCTCGGTGCTTCGGAATAGACAGCGCCCAAATCGATATTGAAGGGCAGGCCAACAAACACGTGCAGTTTGGGGAGAACCACAGAGCTCGAAGTGAAAGTGCCACTTGTGGCAGTGGTCCAGAGTGCAGGGTCTTGCAGTTTCGTCTCGGTCGCTTCGATGCCCAGGTCGAAGCCGAGTATGCCCAGCGGTTCCGCAGGCGTGACGGGCTTATAACTCACTGCCGAACTGATATCTTCGGAAAATGTCTTGAATTGGGACTGGGTCAAACTGCCGATACTATCGATATTGCCCGCCCAAACCGGCTGCACAAAACAGACCAGGACGCACAACAATGCTGTGATACTCTTCATGATGATGACCTTCCGCGTGGTTAGTGGTATCTCAATAATTTACGATGCCAGCATAGCGCACTTGTCGTTTCCGTGTCCACCGGGCCCAGACGATATCTATACTAGGTTGCCCATATAAAACAAAAGGGTCGGCAATATGTGCCAACCCTTTAAATTCCCTTCCCAGATCAAAGCAGACGATTTTAATCAAGAAAACATTACTTCGTTAGACCGCCCATAATTGATCAAGGCAAATCCAGAAATACTTATCCTGATCCGGTCCAGATACAGTTTTGGAATCGGGACCTGAGCCAGACTAATTATTTTTTTCTATTCCATTGCCCATCATCCATAATGATGATGAGTCCGGTGAGGAGGAACATGCAAATAAAAAATATCGCTACGGCCATTTTCACTCTCCCTTTTAGTTAACAAACTTCATAACATCGAAACATGCATAACACAGGCCCTGAAACGCAAAGCAATTGCGTTTAACCGCCTTCGACCTATTCATCAAGATGCCATCAACTCAGTAAACTATAACATTTTGGTTCATTATAAACCAAGTTTTGCTGTATGGTTATATTTTGCAACCTTACCAGAATCTCCTTCCCAAAGCCCCATATCTTTTAAAGGAAGCAGCGCTGGCATGCGTATTCGATCACTCCAGCCAGACCAGTGCTGTTCAAACTTGGGGATGCGCCCGCTCCTGCTTGCTGTGCAATTTGTTCAACGCATTCAGGTAGGCCTTGGCAGATGCCACCACGATGTCTGTATCGGCGCCCTGTCCGTTCACGATACGCCCGCCTTTGGACAGGCGCACCGTCACCTCGCCCTGCGCATCCGTGCCGCTGGTGATGTTGTTCACCGAATACAATTGCAATTCGGCACCACTATTGACGATCTGCTCGATCGCTTTGAAAGTGGCGTCCACCGGACCGCCCCCTTGGGCATCAGCTTGGAGATCCTTGCCGCTTATGCTCATCACCACGCGCGCCACCGGAAGCACGCCGGTTTCTGAATGAGCGCCCATGGCTACCAGACGGTAATATTCGCTGACCTTCGACACCGCTTCTTCGCTTACCAAGGCCTGCAAATCCTCGTCGAATATTTCATTCTTCCGGTCCGCCAATTCCTTGAAGCGCTGGAATGCCGCATTGAAGGCTTCTTCACTCGGGAATTCGATATTCAGCGCCGCGAAACGCTGGCGCAAGGCATTGCGTCCGGAAAGTTTACCCAAGGTCAACTTGTTGGCATTCCATCCCACATCTTCGGCGCGCATGATTTCATAGGTCTCGCGGTGCTTGATCACCCCATCCTGATGAATGCCGGATTCATGGGCGAACGCATTCGCGCCAACGATTGCCTTGTTCGGCTGCACCGGATAGCCGGTGATACTTGAGATCAGCTTGGAAGTCGGCACGATCTGCGCGGTGTTGATACGCGTATCGAGATTGAATATATCGCGGCGGGTCTTCACCGCCATCACGATTTCTTCCAAAGCAGCATTGCCAGCACGCTCACCAAGGCCGTTGATGGTACATTCCACCTGGCGCGCGCCGTTCATCACCGCGGACAATGAATTTGCCACGGCCAGACCCAGATCATTGTGACAGTGGGTCGACCAGACGACCTTATCCGAGTTCGGCACCCGTTCGATCAACTCACGGATACGTTCCCCCCAGGCAGCGGGAATCGAGTAACCCACCGTGTCGGGGACATTCAGAGTAGTAGCCCCGGCCTGGATCACCGCATCGAACACCCGAACCAGGAAATCCATGTCCGAGCGCACTGCATCCTCGGCGGAAAATTCGACGTTATCGGTATATTCAAGCGCCCACTTCACCGCGCTCACTGCCCGTTCGACCACCTGGTCCTCGTTCATGCGCAACTTGTGCTGCATATGAATCGGGCTGGTGGCGATAAAGGTATGGATACGGCCCGACTCGGCCGGCTTGATTGCTTCTCCGGCACGGCGCACGTCGTTCTCGATCGCGCGGGCCAACGAACATACCGTCGAATCCTTGATGATTTTCGCAATCGCATTCACCGCCTCGAAGTCTCCCGGACTAGCAGCGGCAAACCCTGCCTCGATGATGTCCACACCCAGTTTTTCCAGTTGACGTGCGATACGGATCTTCATTTCCCTGGTCATTGCCGCCCCCGGACTCTGCTCGCCGTCGCGCAAGGTGGTATCAAAAATTATCAATTTATCGTTCATGATCAACTCCAATGCCAAATAGATTAAGCCTGCGGAACCGATACGGATTCCGCGCATGTTTAAACTTACAGAAGGAATGATTAGCGCGCGTTGCGCAGCAGCAGCGCAGCCAGCAGGCTGAACGTGGAGTGGAGTCTTGCGATGTGCGTTGAGAAGTGCATGGGCGAAATATAACCAGTTTTGCCGCGTCACGCAATAGGCTGCTGCTTCCGGCGTTTCCGCCAAATCCACAACACGTAACCGGACATTGCATAGCACATGAACAAGCCGAACAGCACGCCAGGCGGATAACTGGAAATAAAAATGAAGAACAATGCCGCCAGGAAGATTGCTACAAACGGCACGCTTTTGCGCATATTGATATCCTTGAAACTGTAAAATGGCAGACTGCTGACCATGCTCAACCCGACGAACACCGTCAATCCCCATGCATACCAGCTTATATCTCTAACTTTCAGAAATTCGGCATTGTCCGAAATAACCCAGACGAAGCCGGCAACCAAGGCGGCAGCAGCCGGGCTGGGCAAACCCTGGAAAAAGCGTTTGTCCACCACGTCAATATTGGTGTTGAAGCGCGCCAGCCTCAGCGCAGTCGCCGCGCAATAGATGAAGGCGGCAAACCACCCCCATTTTCCCAATCCTTTCAAAGCCCATTCGTATACCACCAAGGACGGAGCGACACCGAACGAAACCATGTCTGAAAGACTGTCATATTCCGCGCCGAATTCGCTTTGTGTATGCGTCAACCGGGCCACGCGCCCATCCAGTCCATCCAGCACCATGGCAATGAAGATGGCAACCGCCGAATATTCAAAATGTTCGTTCATCGCCTGCACAATGGCATAGAAGCCGGCAAATAAAGCTCCGGTGGTGAACAGATTGGGCAGCAGATAGATTCCTCGCTTGCGCAGATTCATCGTCTTGCGTGATTTGAATTCGTTCATACAGCTAGACTATCAGCTTTGCTGCATCACTGCCAGGATGGTCCTGGTTGCCGACACCTTGTCGCCGATGCTGACTTTCACGCTGGCTTCCAAAGGCAGATATACATCCAAACGCGATCCGAAACGGATGAAGCCATAGCGTTGTCCGCGCGTCAGCACGTCGCCGGTTTTGACGTAGCACAGAATACGACGCGCGATCAGGCCCGCCACTTGCACCGAGGTAATGTCCTTCCCGTCAGGCGTTCTCAGCCAGATGGCGTTGCGCTCGTTCTCAGTCGATGCCTTGTCCAGATCGGCATTCACGAATTTTCCGGGGAAATACCAGACCTGCTGAACCGTCCCGTCTACCGGACTGCGATTGGAATGCACGTTGAACACGTTCATGAACACGCTGACCTTTATTGCTTCGCGTCGCACGTATGGATCGTTCACGCGTTCAACCGCCACGATACGCCCGTCCGCCGGGGACAATACTGCGCCGGCGTCCCGGGGAATTTCACGCGGCGGATCCCGGAAAAATTGCAGAATGAACAGCGCGATGAACCACAACGGAATCGACCAGTACGCACACCATGTAGTGGCTAAAATCGCCAATATGATCGAGATAGCCAGGAACGGCCAGCCCTCGCGGGCAATGATTGGATGGGGGTATTTGTTCATTGATTTGTCGGACGCGGGGTCGGGCGAAAACCAAGGCCTAGCCTACGGCCAGCATCTGATGGTTGTCCCTAGTTTTTTGATTGATCGACCAGTTTGTTCTTGCTGATCCACGGCATCATTGCCCGCAACTGCCCGCCTACCTGCTCGATCGGGTGCGCGGCATTCAGGCGTCGACGCGCAGTCATTTCCGGATAGTTGGTTCGCCCCTCCATGATGAATTTTTTGGCATAGGAGCCATTCTGAATATTCTTCAGGCATTCCTTCATGGCGGCGCGAGACTCGGCGCCAATCACGCGCTGACCCGTCACATATTCGCCGTATTCCGCGTTGTTCGAAATCGAGTAATTCATGTTGGCAATGCCGCCCTCGTACAACAGATCCACGATCAGTTTCAATTCGTGCAGGCATTCAAAGTAAGCCATTTCCGGAGCGTAGCCCGCTTCGGTAAGAGTTTCGAATCCGGCCTTGACCAGTTCCACCGCCCCTCCGCACAACACGGATTGTTCGCCGAACAGATCAGTCTCGGTTTCTTCCCTGAAATTGGTCTCGATCACCCCGCCCTTGGTCCCCCCGATGGCCGCCGCATAGGACAAGGCGATATCGCGTGCCTTGCCGGATTTATCCTGATATACGGCGATCAGAGTCGGGACACCGCCACCCTTGAGATATTCCGAGCGCACGGTATGGCCCGGTCCCTTCGGTGCAATCATGATCACATCCACATCATCACCGGGTACGATCTGGTTGTAATGAATGTTGAATCCATGTGCAAATGCCAGTGAAGCGCCTTTCTTGAGATTAGGGGCCACCGATTTGTAGTAGACATCCGGCTGCTGTTCATCCGGAAGCAGGATCATCACCACATCAGCGTTTTTCACCGCTTCGGCGATTTCCATCACCTGGTGCCCGGCACTGGAAGCCTTGTTCCACGAGGCACCGGCTTTGCGCAATCCGACGGTCACATTTACGCCTGATTCCTTAAGATTCTGGGCATGTGCATGACCTTGCGAACCATAACCCACAATGGTGACATTATGTTTCTTGATCAGTGACAGGTCAGCGTCTTTATCGTAATAAACTTTCATATTGCCCTCTTAAAATATCGATTAAAGTTTTAAAATGCGTTCGCCGCGCCCGATACCAGAAGCGCCGGTACGCACAGTTTCAAGTATCCGGTTGTGTTCTATTGCCTGCAAAAACCCATCCAGCCTGGCGCAGGTATCAGTCAGCTCGATGGTACAAGTGCGGTCAGAAACATCGATAACGCGCCCCTGATAAGTATCCGTGATTCTTTTCAATTTTTCGTCCAAGGTCCCCTCTATACTTACCTTGACCAGCATCAGCTCCCGCTCCAGATGCCCGCCTTCGCTCAGGTCCATCACTGCTGCAACGTCTATCAGCTTGTTAAGCTGCTTGTTGATCTGCTCGATGACAGCATCCGAACCGCTGGTGACTATGGTCATGCGCGACAACGTCGGGTCTTCCGTTGGGGCAACGGCAAGCGACTCGATATTATAGCCGCGCGCCGAGAACAAACCCGCCACACGGGATAACGCACCCGCCTCGTTTTCCATCAGCAGGGAAATGATATGCCGCATTACAGATCCTCCGACAGGATCACTTCCGACAATCCCTTGCCACCCGGCACCATCGGAAAGACGTTTTCGGTCGGATCGGTCTGGAAATCCATGAACACTAGATCGTTCTTGCGGGAAAAGGCTTCCTTCAACGCGGGCTCCACTTCAGATGGTTTATCAATGCGTATGCCTACATGCCCATAAGCCTCGGCCAATTTCACGAAGTCCGGCAACGCGTCCATGTAGGACTCGGCATAGCGGTTACCATGGAAGAACTCCTGCCATTGCCGCACCATGCCCAGATACCGGTTGTTTAGCGACACTACTTTGATTGGCAGGTGAAATTGCTTGCAGGTGGAAAGTTCCTGGATGTTCATCTGGATACTTCCCTCGCCCGTCACACAGGCGACAGTTGCGCCGGGGTTAATCAGTTGAACTCCCATCGCGGCCGGCAGGCCAAAACCCATGGTTCCCAGACCGCCGGAATTGATCCAGCGACGCGGTTTGTTGAACTTGTAGTATTGCGCTGCCCACATTTGATGCTGGCCGACATCCGAAGTGACAAATGCCTCGCCTCCGGTAATTTCGCAGAGTTTTTCGATTACGAATTGCGGTTTGATGATTTCCGTGGAATTCTTGTAGCGCAACCCGCCACCCTTGATTCGCCATTCATTTATTTGGTTCCACCATGCAGTCAAATTAGCCTCATCAAACTTCTGTTTGTTGTTGTGCAATTCTGCCAAGATTTGGTCTAGCACCGACTTCAATTCGCCCACTAACGGCACATCAACTTTGACTCGCTTGGCAATGGAGGAAGGGTCGATATCAATGTGGATGATTTTGCGCGGTATTTGGGCAAAATGTTCTACATTGCCGACCACCCGGTCATCAAAGCGCGCGCCCACGGCCAAAAGCACGTCGCAATGCTGCATCGCCATACACGCCTCATAAGTGCCGTGCATACCCGGCATGCCCAAAAATTGTTTATCGCTGGCGGGATAAGCGCCCAAACCCATCAGCGTGTTGGTACACGGGAAGCCAAGCAGGCGAACCAGTTCCGTCAATTGCGACGAAGCACCGGACAACACCACCCCGCCCCCGCTATAAATCATTGGGCGTTTGGATTGCAGCAACAATTGCACTGCCTGCTTCACCAGCGCACTGTCACCCTTACCCGCCGGGTTATATGAACGGATACTGATATTGTCCGGGTACATGAATTCAGCTTTTTGATTGGATATGTCTTTTGGAATATCAACCAGAACCGGCCCCGGACGGCCTGACTTGGCCAGATAAAATGCCTTCTTGATGGTTGAAGCGATGTTCTTTACGTCTTTGACCAGAAAATTGTGCTTGACACAGGGGCGGGTTATACCGACTGCATCAACTTCCTGGAAAGCATCTTCTCCGATGGCATAACTCGGAACCTGACCGCTGATCACCACCAAGGGGATCGAGTCCATATAGGCCGTGGCAATCCCGGTAACCGCATTGGTGATCCCGGGGCCCGAGGTGACCAGCGCCACACCCACCTTCTCTGAGGAGCGCGCATAGCCATCGGCAGCATGAATGGCTGCTTGTTCATGGCGCACCAGGACATGCTTGACCTTATCCTGCTGAAACAGCGCGTCATAGATATGCAGCACCGCCCCGCCAGGGTAACCGAATATGTATTCGACTTCCTCTTCCTGCAAACAGCGGACCGCAATTTCCGCGCCAGTCAACTCCATCGCAAATACCTTAAAATTAGACGAAATAGAACCATGTAAGATAATGGTTGGCAGCGCTTTGGTCAACTTTTGCCGTGCTGGCAAAATGGTTTCAAGCGGTAATGGCGGCATTTTGCTACCATGCGTACACTTGGCAAAAGGTGAAAATCTGAGTACTTCCGCCGAATTAAACCAGTTTCTCAGCAGTGTTGAGCGCCGCGCATACAAGCATGCGGTATTTGCCGTTCGTGACGATCACATCGCGCTGGACATCGTTCAAGACGCGATGCTCAAACTGGCCGAAAAATATGGCGACAAGCCTGCCGATCAACTGCCAATGTTGTTCCAGCGCATCTTGCAGAACACCATTCGTGATCATTATCGCAGGTCAAAAGTTCGTTCTTACTGGATTACACTTTTTTCCGGACTGCAATCCAAACAAGGTGAGGACGAATTCGACCCGTTGGATATACTTGAAGATGGCGAAAATCAATCCACCCCTCCTGTACCCGACGAGTCTTTGCAACAAAAGCAGATAATTGCCCTAGTCGAACAAGCCCTTGCCAAACTACCTGCGCGTCAACGGGAAGCATTCCTGTTGCGTTACTGGGAGGGACTGGACACCACCGAAACAGCCGCGGCGATGGGATGCACCGAGGGTAGCGTAAAAACTCATTGTTCTCGGGCTGTTCATGCACTCGCTGTCTCGCTAAAATCTAAAGGAATAGAACTACCATGACCAACGAACTGGATCCCCAAAAGATAGCCCAATTGCTTACGCAGGGCGCCCATCAAATGGATGCCGGTACCGTATCGGCATTGGTCAACGCTCGCCAAAACGCCCTGAAAAGACATTTCGAGCGTGTTTCCATTTCTACCCTTACCCAGGCTTCCGGTCATTCGCCTGTTCGCTGGATGGACCGGTTGATTTCCCGCTCAGCACAACCCTGGATAGCGGCTGGATTGCTGGTCGCAGTACTCATCGCCGGTACAAGCTACTGGCAAACCATTCAAGAACAGCAAATCGATGATACCGACTTGGCTATTCTGACGGACGAATTACCCATCGATGTGTTTGTCGATTAGAAGTCAAATTGAATTTTCTTAATCAATGCGGATTTCTTCGATAGGACTGTTCCTGGTTTTGTGCATATTCAGCACAATTGCATGCGCAGGATCGCTATCCTGGCGTGCGCTTACACCTGAACAACGCATAGCCTTGGCCCCCTTGGACCAGCAGTGGGACACCCTGCCGGAGAAACAGCGCGAACGCCTGCTCGAGACTGCCAAGCACTATTCACATATGACTCACGAACAAAAGGAACGCTACCACAAACGGTTGGTGAAATGGAGCAAGCTCACGCCGGAGCAACGCGAAGCTGCTCGTCAAAAATATCGCGCTTTCAACAATCTCCCGCCTAATGAACGTGAGAAAGTAAAGAAGATGATCAAAGAAGAACAGCTGAAAAAAACCCAGCAATCTGCAAGCGGAGTTCCCGCCACACCCCTATCCGCACAGCCGTAATCAGCGCCGTTCCGTCCACCAAAGCATGGCCATGGCAAGAAGCAAAAACATCCCGGTCATTGCCGTTGCGCTGAAGAAAGGCTGCCAATCGTTCAATGCGCCCAGGCTGGCGAACAATCGCCCGACAAAGTGAAACACAAGGCCAAGCACAATTCCCATGAATATCATCGCCCCGACCCCTCCAGCGCGACGATGATATGACGCGAATGGCAATGCCAGCAGCATCATTACAAGTAACGCGAACGGGTATGACAGCTTGTCCCACATCGCAATTTCATATCGTGCACTTTTCTGGTGGTTCTCGCGCAAGTGATCGGCATATTGATATAGACTCCATGCCGACATCTGTTCAGGAACCACCAGCAGCACGCTGAATATGCTCGGGTTCAATGCCGAATGCCATTCTTGCAGAGGTTCGGCATTAATGCTGGTGCCCGCTTCGTCGAAATTCGTTTCCAGTACATCCTCAAGCTGCCAGCGTCCATCCTCGATAAAATCGGCACGCTTGGCATTAGTGATAGACCGCAAATGATAGGTATCATCGAACCGGTAAATAACGATATTCGACAGGCTGGTATCAGGCATCACGTTCTTCACGTTCACAAAGTTGCGGTCGTCCTTGACCCATACGCCGGAGCGGAATTCTTTCAGGGTCACCTGCGCGTTTTGCGCCTTTAAACGCAATTGCTGCGCCATGCGCTCACTCGGTGGCGCGAGCAATTCACCGCAAATAAAACTCAACATCACCAAAGGCAAGGCAATCTTGAACAACGCCCCTACCATCTGCCAGATAGAAGCGCCGGAGGATCGAAAAACCGTCAGCTCGGAGCTGGCTGCCATTTGTACCAGCGCAATGATCGTGCCGATCAGAACCGCCACAGGAAACAACTCGTAAACATGGCCGGGGATGGTCAGCAACACAAACAGCAGCACGTATCCAATGTGATACTGTCCCTTTCCCATCGAATTCAATTCATGAATCAGGTCCAAGAATGAATACAACATGATGAGCGCGAGAAACACCAACCCGATGCTGAGATAGATTTCGCGCCCGAGATAACGAGTCAACAAGTTCATATCATCGGCTCACTTGCGCTCGTTGCTCGCCTATCCCGGAATGAGAAGAACCAACCGGCGCAGATCGGGAATTTGCATGCCTGTTGCTCCGATTGATCAACGAAAACAGTGTCATGCGGCGATAGAACATCAGTAACGCGACAGACAGCATTGTGATATGTATGCCCCACAATCCCAACCCTGGTGAAAGCTTGCCTTGTCCAACCCACGTGTTTGTGACGCTGATCATATTGCTATAAATCATGTACAACAAAATGGCCAAAATCAGATTCAGCGAACGGCCCGCGCGAGGATTGACGTAACTCAGAGGAACCGCCAACAGCGCAAGTATCGTCACGCTGATCGGCAACCCGAGCCGCCATTCCAGTTCGGAGAGATTCCAGGTTGTGGGGTTTTGCCATAACTCCATGGTCGACATGGTACGCAACTGGGGATCGACCCGTTTGACTGGCACCGCATCGATGCGCATCTCATAACGCGAGAATTCCACTATGCGATAATCGCGCCGGCCCGGCGTGCCTTCATACCGCGTCCCGTTCAGCAGCACCAGGAAACGATCTCCATTGGGCAGGGTTTCCTGCAAACCTTGACGCGCCACCATTGTCGCAACTTTTCCGTCTTGATTGGATTGAACAAAGATGTTCCCTACACGGTTGGATCCGGTCTCGATATTATCAATAAAATAAACGCGGTCGGCCTGTTTGGATTCGCGGAACATCCCGGGACTCGCGGAAGTTACGTCGTCCCGGCTTTCCAATTTGTTCTTGAACTCGTCCGACTTCAACAATGCCCAGGGAGTCACCACCAGACTGAGCACCGCAACCAAACCGACTACGGGAACGGCAAACCATAAGACCGGGCGTATCCAGCGGGTCAGGCCGATCCCGGAACAAAACCACACCACCATCTCGCTGTCCCGATAACTGCGCGATAAGGTTAACAGGATGGATATGAATAAACTGATGGAAAGCAGTACAGGAAGATAATTCATGGCGCTGAAACCCAGCAGGGCCAATACCCCGTCCACTGCTATTTCTCCGCTGACTGCGTAACTTAGCAGGCGAATCAGCTGGCTGACGACAATAATACCGAGCAAGACCGAGAATACCAGCAAACCGTTGCCGGCAAGTTCGTTCACCAGCGTTCGATGAAAAATCCCCGAGCGCGATGGTTTTGACTTTATACGGTAAGTTTGCGGATAATCGGGCATCTGGAAGGTGGATTTTTCAATTGGGGGCAACGCGTGGAATTTAGCATAAAACAAAGCAGTCCGGAAAAGCAGCGCAGCGATTGTGTCGTCGTTGGCGTATATGAAGGCGGCAAACTTTCGCCGACTGCACAATCGCTGGACAAAGCGACATCGCATCCTTTAAGCGATCTCGTCTCGCGGGGAGACATGAATGGAAAGGCCGGCAGCACCTTGATGCTGCATCGTGTTGCCAATATTCCTGCGCAACGGGTGCTGATGGTAGGCTTGGGTAAATCCACCGAATTCGGCGCAAAGCAGTACCTTGAGGTGTTGCGCGCCGCTTTGGGCGCGTTGCAAAATACCGCCTGCAAAGACGCCGCGCTGTACTTGACCGACTTGCCCGTCAAGGACCGCGACGAAGCCTGGAGAATCATGCAGGCGGTGCTGGCCGCAGCGGAATCCGCTTATCGGAGCGACCATCTCAAGAGCAAGCCCGCCGACGCGCCGGTACTGCGCAAAATCCTGCTTGGCTGCGCCGGCAAACCCGGCAACACGGCTCAGGCAGCGCTCAGCCGAGCCGGCGCTATCGCACACGGCATGAAGTTGACCAAGGATTTGGGAAATTTGCCGGGTAACATCTGCACGCCGACTTACCTGGCTGACCAGGCCAGAATTCTGGCCAAAACCCACATGCTGAAGGCAACTATCCTCGAAGAAAAGGACATGCAAAAACTCGGGATGCATTCCCTGCTGTCGGTGACCCGCGGTAGCCGCCAGCCTGCCAAACTGATCACACTGGAATACCGGGGCGGGAACAAAAAGCAGAAGCCTGTCGTGCTGGTCGGCAAAGGCATCACCTTTGATAGCGGCGGGATATCTCTTAAACCCGGCGCGGATATGGACGAGATGAAATACGACATGTGTGGCGCGGCCAGTGTGCTCGGCACGATGCAGGCGGTAGCAGAGATGGGCTTGAAGATGAATGTAGTCGGGGTGATCCCGAGTTGTGAAAACATGCCCGACGGTGCGGCAAGCAAGCCGGGCGATATCGTGAAGAGCATGTCAGGCCAGACCATAGAAATCCTCAACACCGATGCGGAAGGCCGCCTGATCCTGTGCGACGCCCTCACCTACTCCAAGAAATTCGATCCGGACACCGTTATCGACATCGCCACCCTTACAGGCGCATGTGTCATTGCGTTAGGCCATGTCGCCACCGGACTGTACAGCAATGAAGATGAGCTCGCCAGGGAATTGCTGGAGGCCGGTGATCGCTCTTATGACCGCGCATGGCAGCTGCCGCTGTGGGATGACTACCAGCAACAGCTCGACAGCAACTTCGCCGACATGCAGAACATCGGCGGCCGGGCCGGGGGCAGCATCACCGCCGCATGCTTCCTGTCACGCTTCACCAAGGGTTACCGCTGGGCACATCTGGATATCGCGGGAACCGCATGGAAATCCGGCAAGGAAAAGGGCGCAACCGGACGGCCAGTTCCGTTGCTTTCCCAGTATCTGATCAACCGCGCTCAAGCTTGAAATCAATGATCCAAAAACGATGACCAAGATTGATTTTTATACCGGCTCCGCCGACAAGCTCCGCACTGCTTGCCAGTTAAGCCACAAGGCGATGCAGAACGGAATGCGCACGGTCCTCAGCACGCCGGATTCCTCCACCCACGATGCCCTGGACAAGCTGCTCTGGCACTATCCTGCCACTGCCTTTATTCCGCACTGCAGGAGCGACGCAGGGGAGGCCGATCAGATGCCTGTCATCCTTAATCTGGGTAGCGACCGGTTCCCCCACCGTGACCTGCTGATCAGTCTGCATAATGAATGTGTTCCATTTTTCAGCCGCTTCGAGCGAGTCATCGAGATCATCGGCAACGATGAAGAAGACAGCCGCATGGGACGTGAACGTTTCAAGTTCTATCGGGACCGCGGCTATGAGCTGCGCCATTTTGATTTATCCGGAACCTGAATCGCATGGCATCGAAACAACAACCGGAAGCCGATCTAGCCGCCAATCCATCCTCACCTGCGCCGACGATCGGTGAAACGACGCTGAGCGGCTTGCCGGTTCTCACCGAGGTGATCGATAAAGCCGACACCTATCTGCCGCGCTTATTGACAGAGGATGAAATTCAGCAACTTTTGCCGCGGATTGAGGCGCATATCGAAGCCTTGTTCACTAAAAAGCTCGGTCTCCAACTCGAGCAACTGCAACGGCAGGCTATCGAACAGGCAATTCGCGAGCTAAAAGCCGAACTTCCGGAATTGCTCCATGATGCGCTGTATTCGTATCTCGATTCCTCCGAGTAGCAGTCGTTTTGCAGCTCAATCCGTGAATTGACGCAGGCTTCCCGCGAGCGAGTAGCCTGCCTTTGGTATAATCGCGCCCGTTATAAAATGCTCGGACATGCGGCTTACCGTGACGCAGAACAATGAAACTCGAAAAAAGTTTTGAACCGAAGGGTATCGAAGCGCGCTGGTATCCCAAGTGGGAAGAATCCGGCTACTTCAAAGCCGGGCTCGATCCGTCAAAAAAGGAAAACTTCTGCATCTTGCTGCCGCCGCCCAACGTGACCGGCACGCTGCACATGGGGCACGGTTTCAACCAGACCCTGATGGATGCGCTGACCCGTTACCATCGCATGAAGGGCGACGACACACTGTGGCAGCCTGGCACCGACCACGCCGGCATCGCTACGCAGATCGTGGTCGAACGCCAGCTCGATGCGCAAGGCATCTCGCGCCACGAGCTGGGCCGCGAGAAATTCATCGAAAAGGTGTGGGAGTGGAAGAAATATTCCGGCGACACCATCACGCGCCAGATGCGCCGCCTCGGTACCTCGCCAGACTGGTCGCGCGAACGTTTCACGATGGACCAAGGCTTGTCGCGCTCAGTCACCGAAACCTTCGTGCGCCTGTACAACGAAGGACTTATCTATCGCGGCAAGCGTCTGGTGAACTGGGACCCGAAACTACACACCGCGGTGTCCGACCTGGAAGTGGTACAGGAAGAGGAAGACGGCTTCATGTGGCACATCCGCTACCCGCTGGCCGAAAAAGACAGCGCGCGCGGACTAACGCATCTCACCGTCGCCACCACCCGCCCGGAAACCATGCTCGGCGACGTCGCGGTGATGGTGCATCCGGAAGACGAACGTTATAAACACCTAATCGGCAAGAAAGTTAGACTGCCGCTATGCGGGCGAGACATTCCCATCATCGCAGACGAATACGTGGACAAGGAATTCGGAACGGGCGTGGTGAAGGTCACACCCGCGCACGACTTCAACGACTATGCTATCGGACAACGGCATGAGCTTGATAAAATTATCGTCCTTGATCTGAATGGGCATATACCCGCAACTGCGCAGGTTTTTGCTGCAAGTGGCCAATCAAAACAATCTATTGATCTACCTAGAAACCTAATCAATTTGGAACGCTTTGTCGCACGCAAACAAATCATCGCGGACCTTGAAACGGCAGGTCTTTTTGAGAAAGCTGAAAAGCATAAACTCAAGGTGCCGCGCGGTGATCGCACCCATGTGGTGATTGAACCGATGTTGACCGACCAATGGTTCGTTGCAATGAGCAAATCTGGTAACGGCGTCAAGAGTATTACTGAGCAGGCGCTCGAATGCGTAGCCTCCGGCGAAATCAAGTTCCATCCGGAAAACTGGGTGAACACCTACAATCAGTGGCTGAACAACATCCAGGACTGGTGCATCTCACGCCAACTGTGGTGGGGACATCAAATACCTGCATGGTATGACGCATGGGGTATTCCTTATGTGGGACACGATGAAAATGAAGCACTAGACCAGTTCAACAAAACTTTAGCTAGGTTGGAAAAAACTGATATCGATAAACAAGCAATTATGTTGGTTAAAGAAAAAGGGCTTACGCGCGATCCCGATGTACTCGACACCTGGTTCTCGTCCGCGTTGTGGCCTTTCTCCACGCTAGACTGGGTTGAGGGTAAACCATTCGAGCAACAGAATGCCTTCGTGCAGAAATATCTGCCCTCATCGGTGCTGGTCACCGGCTTCGACATCATCTTTTTCTGGGTGGCGCGCATGGTGATGATGACCAAGCACATCACCGGCAAGATCCCATTCCGGGATGTCTATGTGCACGGTTTGATCCGCGACGCGGAAGGGCACAAGATGTCGAAGTCCAAGGGCAACGTGCTCGATCCGATCGACCTGATCGACGGCATCGGTATCGACGAGCTGGTTAAGAAACGCACCACCGGGCTGATGAACCCGAAAGACGCTCCGAAAATCGAAAAGCGCACGCGCAAGGAATTCCCCAATGGCATCCCGGCCTTCGGCACCGATGCATTGCGCTTCACCTTCGCCTCGCTTGCCTCACCGGGCCGCGACCTCAAGTTCGACATGCAGCGCTGCGAAGGCTATCGCAACTTCTGCAACAAGCTTTGGAATGCCGCGCGTTACGTACTGATGAACTGCGAGGGGCAGGATGTCGGACTGGAATTGAAGGCGCCGCTGGAATTCTCTGCGGCAGATCGCTGGATGATCAGCATGTTGCAGCTGGCCGAAGCGGAAATGGCGGCACATTTCGCAGACTATCGTTTCGACATGGCCGCGCGCACGGTGTACGAACTGGTGTGGAACAACTATTGCGACTGGTATGTGGAACTGGCCAAGGTGCAGATCACCAACGGCAACGAGGCCGCACGGCGCGCCACGCGGCGCACCCTGGTGCGCGTGCTGGAGACGATTTTGCGGCTCGCACATCCGATCATCCCGTTCATCACGGAAGAACTGTGGCAGTCGGTCGCTCCATTGGCCGGCAGGAAGGGCGACAGCATCATGCTGCAAGCCTACCCCATGACCGATCGCAGCAGGATCGATCAAGCCGCCATCGCGGAGATCGCCCTGCTGCAAGAACTCATCACCGCCTGCCGCAGTCTGCGCAGTGAGATGAACCTGTCACCCGCCACGCGCGTCCCACTGATTGCGTCAGGCGACACGGCGGCATTGAGTAAGCTGGCCCCATACATCGAAAGCCTGGCAAAACTCGGTGAAATTCGCATCGTTGCCGAATTGCCTGAAGGCGATGCGCCCGTATCCATTGTCGGCCGCTTCAAGCTGATGCTGAAAGTGGAGATCGATGTCGCCGCCGAGCGCGAGCGTCTAAACAAGGAGATTGCCCGCCAGACTGGCGAGATCGCCAAGGCGGAGGCCAAACTCGGCAATGAAAGCTTCGTCGCCCGTGCCCCGGCAGCAGTGGTAGCGCAAGAAAACAAGCGCCTAGAAGGGTTCCGCGCAACCCTGGTGCAGCTTCAGGCACAACGCAAAAAGTTGGGCTAATTCAGCGGCGGCGAATCAGGAACACGAACTCACCGTTTTGCATCGCGGAAGACAACAATTCATTGCCGGTCTGGGCGCAGAATTCCTCGAAGTCCCTGGGCGATCCCTTGTCGGTTGCAACTATTCTGATAATTTGTCCGCTGTCCATTTGCGACAACGATTTTGTCGCGCGCAGTATAGGTAGCGGACAGGCCAACTGTCGGGCGTCCAGTTCCACATCATAATTCATGACTCAATCGGAAGCCCGGCCCGGGCCCATGCCGAGATTCCGCCCTGCAGGTTATATGCGTCGGTAAATCCATTCGCGGCGGCAAACGCGGCAGCTTGCGCGGAACGACCGCCCGACTGGCAATAGAATACAGTGGTAGCATGTTTGTCCATCCCGGCCAAGCGCATCGGCAACAAGTGCAGCGGCAAGGGATCCCCCTGCGGGATTTTGCCGCGCGCTACTTCTGCATCCGTACGCACATCCAGCAACAGCAGGCCGCCCTGCTCCATCATTGCCTGCAGCTCGAAGATGGTAATATTCTTGAATCCGTTCATGCTCATTGAACTAGGCATCTTCCTGTTCGACTTCGGCTTTATTGTTATCTGCGAGCAAATGCGAGATTCGTGTGTTCGCAACCGACAAACGCTTTACCAGCATGCGCAAGAACGCATCACCGAATTGCAGACGGCATCCTGCCGTTGCGTGTGTCAGCGTTTCGGGATTGATCTCGATCAGAACTGCGTCGCTCTTGGCGATCACGTCGGTGCTGCGCTTGAAGTCACGCTCAAGCAGATGCGCCATTTCGCCAAAACAATCTCCCCGATGTAACAGGCTCAACAACCTCCCCTGCTTGCTCACGCGCACCGTACCTTGTGCGATGACATAGAAGGAGCTGCCGCTTTCGTCTTCGTGCAGAATGTATTCAGATTTCGGTACCTTGCGCCATTCGCTGACACGCAACACCTCCCATAATTCCACATCACTGAAATTCTTGAAGAACATCAGACTTCGCAACGTATCGAACTTTTCCGTATCGAAAATATCCTTCTTGGCGGGCGCAGAATGACTGGTAAAAACGACCAGATCATTCGCAAATTCCTCCCAGGTCTGGTAGCGTTTGACGGTATCCTTCTCCATGGCGCGCAACACGATCTTGTCTAGATCAGGCGGAGTTTCCGGGCGAAACGAGCTGGGGGGCGAAGGTTCAATGTTGATGATGTGATAAATCATGCTGACATTATTGCTCGCGTCAAACGGCAGCTTTCCGGTCAGCAGCTTGTACATTACCACCCCCAGCGAATAGATGTCAGTCTGATGGGTCAGCTTCAGTTCCTTGACTTGTTCTGGCGACATATAGGCGGGAGAGCCCACGCCGCTGACTTGCGTGGTTTGCTGGTTCTGGACCGCTGCAGAGCCGAAGTCGGAAATCTTGATTTCACTCTCGCCCTGCAGCAGGATATTGGCCGGTTTGATGTCGCGATGAATTACACCCTGTTGCTGTGCGTATTCGAGCGCTTTGCAGCATTTATAAATTATTTCCGCGATGGTGTTGATCGGCAACAATGTATCGACCTCAGCGTACTGCTCAAGCGTGGTACCCTCGACATATTCCATCACTACGTAATTCACATCGCCCTCCATCTCCGCATCCAGAATCTTTGCGATATGCGGATGGGACAACTTCCCGGCCAGCGATGCCTCGGTCAGCAGGAGTTTGCGATAAAGTTTGGCCCGATCCGGGTCGTGCAGCATTCCAAGATCGAATAACTTGATGGCGACCTGCTGTTTGTTGAAGGGATCGATCGCGAGGTAGACCGTGCTGGTCGCGCCTTTCCCGAGTACTCGTACAATCTTGTATTTGCCTATTTTGTCCATATATCCAATAAAGATTCATTAAACTTGCCAATTCTGCTCATTTTGCATAACGCTGTCTATACGGGATGAATACACTTTGAAACAATTGCAGGGTTTACGGTGTGAACCGCAGGAAAAAACTACTATCATAGCGACCATGAGAATTCTGACACCGCTGTTTCTGTTGCTGTGCTTTTCACCCTATGCGTTGAGCGATGGCCTTCCCGACCTGGGCGATGTCTCTCAGGCCGCGCTTACCCCGTTGCAGGAACGCCAGATCGGGCAACAAAGCATGATGCAGATTATTGCCAGCAAACAATATCTGGATGACCCCGAGATCAATGACTATCTCAATCAGCTGGGTGGAAAACTGGTCGAAAACAGCCCCGAACCATCCCTCGATTTTGAATTTTTCGCGGTCAATGATTACAGCGTCAATGCATTCGCCCTGCCGGGCGGCTTTGTCGGTGTCAATGCAGGTCTGATACTCGTAACGCAAAGCGAATCTGAATTGGCATCCGTGCTTGCCCACGAAATCTCACACGTCACGCAACACCATTTGGCGCGCATGATAGATGCGCAGCGTGGCACTGGACTGATCTCAATGGCGGCCATTGCGGCAGCCATACTGGCTGCACGCACCAACCCTCAGGTCACCGAGGCTGCAATCGCCAGTGTGCAGGCAGGCAATATACAACAGCAGCTTAATTATACCCGCTCGTATGAACAGGAAGCGGATCGAATCGGCTTGCAGCTGTTGCAAAAATCCGGGTTCGACACCCACGCCATGCCTGAATTCTTGCAGCGCCTGCAAAAAGCTACACAGCTGACGGACGGCAATGCGCCCAATTACATGCGCACCCACCCGATCACCAGCGACCGTATCGCGGAAATTGAAAATCGTATACATGACCAGCCCTACCGGCTGATCCCGGATAGCCTGGATTTTCAACTGGTGCGAACCAAGCTCATCGCCGCACAAAAGACCGCACCGGACGCCATCGCTTATTTCAGCGATGCACTGGGATCGCAAAATTACGGCAATCCTATCGCACAGCGTTATGGACTGGTAAGAGCACTGTTGCGCAATAACCAGATCGAGCGTGCCAGCCGCGAGTTTACGCTGTTGCGTAAGCAGGCGGACGCCAGTCCTGTGTACAGGAATGACCCCATGATAGCGACTCTCGAAGGGCAAGTGCTGCGCTCGAATAGGAATTACCCCGGAGCACTGGCATTTTACCGTACTGCTGTGCAGAATTTCCCGCACCATCGCGCCCTGATCTACGATTACACCGACCTGCTTTTGCAAAATAACCATGCGGAACTTGCCGTCAAACTGCTCGCCGAACAACTCGCTCGCTACCCCAGGGACACCACGCTATACGATTTACAGGCCAGGGCCTATGCCATGCAAGGCAAAGCACTTGAACAGCATCAGGCACAAGCCTACAGTTATGCTTGGCAGGGCAATCTTTACGCGGCGATCGAACAACTCGAAATGGCAAAACAGGCCGGCGGCAACTTTTACCAGCTTTCTGCAATAGAGAGCGACTTGCGCGAATTGCGCGGGATGCTGGACGCGAGCGGTAGAAGGTAAAATATGGTGCGGTTACCTTTTCCATGCTGAGACTTGGGAACCGGTAACTAATGGTTACTCAGAAAATCAGGGGGGTGATTCGCACTTGGCCGTGCTACCGGTCGTGGAAACACACTTTTTTGTTGTAGTGTGGCACTTGTTGCACTATTTTGTATCTGGAATAAAACAGGCTGTGTACGATATTTTGATGTGTAGCTCATAGCGGTAGTGATTGAATAACCACCTGTTCTACCAAGTAGCTAGAAACACAACCATTTTGTCAGTGAAATCATCTTTATGGCCTGCTTCCACTTATGCTGCCTGCCTGAATGAAAAATTTTCGCTTAATTATAGATATTCAGTATATGCATTGATTTAAATGCGCGGGTCTGCTCGACCAGGCTACTAAATTGTTTTGACGGGCTTTTGCCGGGATTGCCTTTCCTTGTTTATGTTAAGAGGGAATCGACACGTATTTTCACGGGTATATTCTTGTGTCAATAAAACTCCACTTCAGTATTGAACCAATCAAGTATCATAATGTTGCTCCGTCCATGTTTATGGATTAAATAACGTGGTGAATCGTGACTTTTTGGGACAGGATTGCTTTCAAGGCATCTTGATCCTGAACATACCGTAATCGGCATCAGTTTAAAGAATTCTTCAAGAGGTTATTTGATGGGAATCCTAGATCGTTTTCGATCCGCCGGCAAAGCCGCTGGCGACGCCGGCGATAAATCAGGCACGCCCGAACAGGATGCGCAGCGTTTGATCGAGGAAGGCCATGCCCATGAGGCGGGTGGCCGGATGGATGAAGCCATGCAATGCTATCTGGATGCCATCCGGCGTGCGCCGAAATCGGCACGCGCGCACCTTAATCTCGGCAACGCCCTGCTGGCGAAAGGAGACTTGGACGGCGCACTGGATGCTTTCAAGACTGCGATCAAGCTTAAACCGGATTATGCCGAGGTGCATTGCGCTCTGGGCGTCGCCTTGAAAGAACTCGGACAACTGGAGGACGCGGTGTCCAGTTACAAAAGAGCAATAGCACTCGACCCTGATTTGGTCGAGGCCCGTAGCAATCTTGGCCAGATATCCAATGAGCTATTCTACACAGGCAATGTTCTGGCAAGCCAGGGACAGCTGGAAAACGCCGTTGAAATCTATCACCAGGCCCTGGAAATCAACCCGGATATTGCCGAGGTACACTGCAATCTTGGACTTGCAAGTCAGGAGCTCGGATTGCTTGATGAAGCGGTGGCGCATTATCGGCTTGCGCTGGAGATCAAACCCGATTTGGCCGAGGCCCATTGCAATCTTGGCAGCGCTTTTCACAAGCTCAGTGAGTTCGAAAATGCGGTGGCAAGTTATCAGCGCGCCGTGGATATACAACCTGGTTTTGTCGAAGCGCATTGCAATCTTGGGGTTGCGCTACAAAAGATTGGTCAGTTTGATGGCGCAATAGCGAGTTACCGGCGGGCACTGGAGTTGAAGCCCAATTACGCCGAGGCATATAGCAATCTGGGGCTTGCACTGCAAAGTATCGGCCAGTTGGAAGGCGCGGTAGCGAATTACCAGCGGGCATTGGAGATCAAACCGGATTTGCATCAGGCACGCAGCGAGTTGTTGTATACCCTGAATTTCTCCGCCAGCCATACCCCTTCGTATTATCTTGGCCAGGCTCGCGAGTTTGGCCGATTCGTCGCCAAAGCGGCGGGAACACGTTTTTCTTCCTGGCAGTGCAAGGCACGGCCAAAACGATTGCGTGTCGGGCTGGTGTCCGGCGATTTGCGGATTCATCCGGTGGGTTACTTTCTGGAAGGACTGTTGCCGCAGATCGATCCTGACCGCATCGAATTGATCGCATATCCGAACCACTACAAGGAAGACGAGCTCACTGCACGTATCCGCCCCTGTTTTTCCGCGTGGGAACCGGTGTTCGGCAAAAGCGATGAAGCCGCAGCACATTTGATACATGACGACGGGGTACATGTCCTGCTGGATGTTTCCAGCCATACCGGGAACAACCGCTTGCCCATGTTCGCCTGGAAGCCCGCGCCGGTGCAGGCCACATGGCTCGGATTGCCGTCCACGAGCGGGCTGGCAGAAATGGATTATGTACTGGGTGACCCCTATGCCATTCCAGCCGAATTTGATAGCCACTTTTCAGAAACCGTGTGGCGTATGCCGGAAAGCTGCCTGTGCCTTGCTGTCCCCGACTCCCCTGTGAAGGTGGCTCCTTTGCCGGCACTTACCGCAGGATATGTGACCTTTGGGAGTTTCAATCACCTGACCAAAATGACCGATGAGGTGGTAGATGTGTGGGCACGCGTGCTTAAATCTGTGCCGAATTCACGGCTGTTTCTGAAGACTCAACAGTTGGGAGATCCAGCAGTGTGCGAGAAGACGCGCCAGCGTTTTGTTTCCCGCGGTATTGCTCCCGAGCGGCTGCTCATGAGCGGAACGCTTGCGTCCCGCGATGACCATTTGGCCACATACAATAAAGTGGATATCGCTTTGGACACCTTCCCCTATACCGGGGTCACCACCAGCGTGGAAGCTTTGTGGATGGGGGTGCCAGTGCTGAACATGCTTGGCGATCGGTTCATTACATGCACAGCGGGAAGCATCGCCCGCAATGCCGGGTTGCCTGACTGGATAGCGGCTGATCAAGACAACTATGTGGCCAAAGCGGTCGCGTTCACTTCCGATCTTGAGCGCCTTGCAACCATGCGCGCCGGTTTGCGCCAGCAGGTACTCGCATCCCCGTTATTCGACGCCCCGCGTTTTGCGCGGAATTTCGAGGATGCGCTATGGGGAATGTGGGAAAATTATCAAGCCAAATAGCCAGGGCCCGCGCGCCTGCCCTTTTTAAGACCTGAACTTGAATTTACCTTGAGCGATTTTCTATACAGAAATACCCGATTTGTCCCGGAGAGATTGTGATATGGGAATCCTAGATCGTTTTCGATCTGCCGGCAAAGCTGCAGACGACATCGGCAATAATGCAGGCACGCCCGAACAGGATGCGCAGCGTTTGATCGAACAAGGCCATGCCCATGAGGCGGGTGGCCGGATGAATGAAGCGATGCAATGTTATCTGGATGCCATCCGGCGTGCGCCGAAATCGGCACGCGCGCACCTTAATCTCGGCAACGCCCTGTTGGCGAAAGGAGACTTGAAAGGCGCACTGGATGCTTTCAAGACTGCAATCAAGCACAAGCCCGATTACGCCGGTGCTTATTACAACATGGGTAACGCCTTGCTGGGCAACAGGCGAGTTGACGAGGCGGTATCAAACTACCGGCGTGCACTTGAGATCGAACCCGATTATGCCGAGGCGCATTGCGCGCTGGGTGCCGCCTTGAAGGATCTCGGCCAGTTTCAAGATGCAGTTGCGAGTTGCCGCCGCGCGCTGGAACTCGACCCCGACATGATCGAAGCGCATTACCACCTGGGTCTTGCGCTGCAGGGTTTGGGACAGCTTGAAGCCGCTGCGGCGAGTTACCGCCGTGCGGTGGAACTCAAACCCGGGCTGGTGGAAGGGCATAAGAATCTGGGGTATACGTTACAGCTCCTGGGACAGCCAGAAGGCGCGGTGGCAAGTTACCGGCGGGCGGTGGAACTCAGGCCCGATCTGTTCGAGGTGCATAACAACATCGGCCTTGCACTCCAAAATCTCGGACAGCTCGAAGATGCGGTGGCAAGTTACCGGCGTGCGGTGGAACTCAATCCCGGTCTGGTCGAAGCATATAACAACCTGGGCAACGCCCAGAAGAGGCTCGGAAAATTTCTAGACGCGGCGGCGAGCTACCGGCGTGCACTGGAGATCATGCCCGATAATGCCGATGCACATAATAATCTTGGCGTCGTGTTGCACGACCTCGGGCAATACGAAGAGGCGCTGGCAAGTTATCAGCGTGCGCTGAGAATCAAACCGGGCTATGCCGAGGCACATTGCAATCTTGGCGCCACGCTCAAGGAGCAAGGCAAACTCGCCGAGGCTGCAGCCAGTTACAGACGGGCGCTGGAGATCAAACCCGACCTTGCCGATGCCCACAGCAACCTGGGAGTCGTATTGCATGACCTCGGGCAATACGACGAGGCATTGGCAAGTTACCGGCGGGCGCTGGAAATCAATCCAGGTCTGGCTGTGGCGCATAACAATCTGGGCTCCGCACTCAAGGAACAAGGCAAATTTGCCGAAGCCGACGCCAGCTATAGGCGGGCGCTGGAGATCGAGCCCGATAATGCAATATTCCGTGTGGCTCTGATGTTTAATTTGCCAATCGCACCCCCGACTGTGGCGGAATCAGAAGCGGTCCCGGAAAATTTTGACCGATCCTTGAAAGAGTTGTCCGATTGGATGCATTCTGCACCGGAACAACGCAAACAGATATCCGAAGCCCTGTGTCTGCAACCTACCTTTTTTCTTGCTTATCGCAACGGCAATCATGTCTCACTCCTGTCACGTTTTGGGGACATGATCGCAATAAACACACCTCAAGACCGGCTCGAACCTATTCCAAAGCGGAACAAGCCGCGCCTCGTGGTGGTATCAAATCATTTTCGGCGCCACTCGGTCTGGGATGTCATCCTACGGGGCCTGCTGGTAAACCTTGATCGGACGCGGTTTGAGGTTGTGCTGTACAACACGAGTAATGAAGTGGATGGAGAAACGATACTCGCCAAGTCCCTGGCAGATGCCTGGAGGGATTTCCGCTCGGTGCCCGGCTTGGCCGGCTGGCTGGAAGCAATGGCGGCAGATCAGCCGGATGTGATCTTTTATCCCGAAATCGGCATGGATCAAATAACAATGAACTTGGCCACCTGCCGTCTTGCCCCGTTGCAAATCGCTAGCTGGGGACATCCTATTACCACCGGATTGCCGACCATAGACTTGTATTTTTCCGGCGAACTGCTTGAACCGCCAGATGCCGATCAGCATTATCGCGAAAAGCTGGTGCGCCTGCCGGGCACGGGCTGCTGTACTGCGCCGATCAAGCTCGAGCCCGAAGGGCTGCAACGACTGTCGGCTGATCTTGCCGAGCGCCCCGGTCCGCGTTTTGTCATCGCCCAATCGCCCTTCAAATTCGATCCGGCCGATGACGCGCTCTTTGCGAGCATCGCTGCTGCAATAGGCGAATGCACGTTTATCCTGGTCAGCGACCCGAAGCTCCCATGGGCGATGGAGCGTCTGATTGACAGGCTGAACCGTACATTTATCGCACTCAACCTTGACCCCGGACAGTACCTGCTGGTGGTTCCATGGATGCCTCGGGAAAAGTTTTATACACTGCTTGATATCAGCGACATTTTTCTCGATTGCCCGTCGTTTTCCGGCTATACCACGGCTTGGCAGGCAATTCAGCGGGGTTTGCCGGTGCTGACACTGGAGGGCAAATTCATGCGCCAGCGCCTGGCGGCGGGGTTGTTGCGCAAGATCGGAGCGGCCGACACCATCGCAACCTCTGCAGATGAATACGCGGCAATTGCGGAGCGTTTGGCTGCGGAATGCCGCGATCCGGAGCATCGCGAGGCCCGCCGCCGCTCGCTCAGGGCGGCAGCCCCGCTAGCGGACAATGACCTCAGCGTTGTAAGGATGTTCGAGCAGAGCCTGATCGAAGCGCTGGCGGAAAGGGGGCGGCATTTTGAATTCGGCGCTGCCAGCAACCCGCCACCGATCCCCAATGAACCGGTTATGCCCGTGATAAACCCGGCATCCGATCCTGCATGGAAAATGCTGGATGCTGACATGCATCTGCACACGCTCGATCCAGATTATGCGCCTGTCGGCCTGCTTGAAATGGTTGATCCGTTGCCGAACCGCGTCCTCGATCTGGGCTGTTTTTGCGGAGGTTCCGGAAGATGGCTGAAACGGCGTTTTCCCGGCTGTAAAGTTACGGGGATTGAAATGCTGGATAAAGCGGCGGCAATTGCCGCGCAAAGCTATGAACGCGTGATCACGGGCACTTTTGAACAGGTTGATTTCGAAAAAGCGGGCCTGAAGCCAGGCAGTTTTGACGCGATCATTGCCGCAGATGTGCTCGAGCATCTCTATAACCCCTGGCGGGCATTGCAGCGCCTCAAGCCATTATTGGCGCAAGACGGGGCGATCTATGTCAGTCTGCCCAATATACGCAATTTGAATGTGTTATCCGCGCTGGCATCGGGCGAATGGCGTTACGAAGGTGCCGGTATACTGGATGTCACCCATATCCGCTTCTTTACACTGGCGCAGGCCAGTGAAATGCTGACCCAGACCGGCTGGAAAATCAGTGATGCGCGCATGAATCCCGATCCGAGCTTGACCGACATGTTCGAGGGAAAAAATCTGGATGAGATTAAATCTCTCGGCATGGGCAATTTGAAGCTGGAAGGCCTGAAAAAGATCGATGTTGTGGAATTGATGGCGGTGCAATTCTTTATTCGCGCGGTGTAGTGAGGGCCACCATCGATGTAAATGCGCCCAGCCGGGCGCGCCAATAAAAAGCCCCTCTTGCGAGGGGCTTTCGTCTTTGGCAGCTACCCTGAATCTGCCCAGGGTAGCTGTGGCTCACCAGATTAAGCGCAGGACTTCGGCAAAATGCTGGTCGGGATTCCATTGACACCGGCAATTGCCTTGTCGCCGGCAGTTGCGGAAGAAGCCGGAGGATCAGCGGTTACATCGCCATTGTTGCAGCTCCAGGAACCATCAGCCGGGTTGTACATCATGTGCACGCTCATTGGAGTGTTGCCTGGCACGTTGTTGGTCAGCAGCCTGCTGCTGATACCGGCTGTGTTTCTGTAGTTCACCTGTATGCTGGTCCTGGTCGTATCAGGAACGCCCAAATAGGCGACGTATTTACCATCAACAATGCCGACCACTTCGGAGGACGTCGGATTAGCAGTCGTCGTAGACACAACAAAGAAACTGCCGTTGGATGTATACAGCTCAGTGAGCGGAGTTTTCAATCCGTCCATCAGAGTGAATCCTTCCGCAGCTTGCGCACGGGCGGTGTAATCGCCGTAGGCAGGGATCGCCACGGCAGCCAGAATACCGATGATCGCAACCACGATCATCAGCTCGATCAGGGTAAAACCCTTTTGAATATTTTTCATCATGATAGGAAGCTCCTTAGAATTTGATTGAACACACAAAAATCATGTGTCGGGCTATATAACGCAATAGCCGTGCCAGCAATACAATCGATTGTTTTTATTATGCTTTATATTATTCCCGGATAAATATATAGGTGATATCTTGCTGAATGCTGTCACTAACTGACAAATATTGTCAGTTAGTCCCCCCCGGCCATAAAAACTAGGTGACTCCGGGAATTTTGCCGAGATCCACGTTGTCGATTTGTTCCGGCGCCAGAAATTGCCTGGCGTAATCGAGATAGACCTTTTCTCGTATAAAGACATCGAACAGATCGGGGTCGATATGTCCGCCCAGCTTGAACTTGCCGAGAATAGTCAGGGATTCGGTGAGGGTTTTGCCTTTCTTGTAAGGCCTGTCTTTGGCGGTAAGCGCTTCGAAAATATCGGCGATGCCCATGACCCGGGCTTGCACGGACATCTGTTCCCGTGTCAGGCCGCGCGGATAACCCTTGCCGTCCATGCGTTCGTGGTGGCCGCCCGCATATTCCGGGACATTCTTGAGATGCCGGGGCCAGGGCAGGGATTCCAGCATCTTGATGGTGACATCGATGTGATGGTTGATGATCTCGCGTTCCGCAGCAGTCAGGGTTCCGGCGCGTATGGTGAGATTTTCCATTTCATCCTCGCTGAGAAAATTTCCAGGCTTGCCATCGCCATCGCGCCATTGATAGCTGGCGATCTGTCGCACACGATGCTGTGCCTCGTCTGACATGGCTTCACTGCCAACATTGCAGTGATGCAAGAATTCGCGGTCTTGGTCAAGCTGCAGGATTCGCGATTTGTAGTTTTGCCGGGCAACCTCGATCTTTCGGGCATCTGCTTCCGCTGCCGCAATTTCGTTCAACATCGCGATCTCGGCATCGCGTTTGAGAACCTCGAAGCGGGTGTCAAGCAATTCAATTCGGTCAAACAGAGTGTGCAGCTTGGTAGCCTTGTCCACCACATGCACCGGTGTGGTGATCTTGCCGCAGTCATGCAGCAAACCGGCTATCTTCAATTCGTGCCGGTCTTTGTCGGTCATCACAAAATCCTTGAGTGGACCCAACTTGGTACGGTTGACCGCTTCAGCGAGCATCATGGTCAGCGCCGGGACACGCGCGCAGTGGCCGCCGGTATAGGGCGACTTGTCGTCGATCGCGGTATTGATCAGCTGGATGAAGGCCTCGAACAGCTCCTCCAGTTGGTCGATGAGATGGCGGTTCGTCAATGCAATGGCGGCCTGCGATGCGAGCGATTCCAGCAGCTGCTGGTCGTCCCGGGAGAAAGGGATGATTGCGCCGCTTTTCTGGTCTTGCGCATTGATCAACTGCAATACCCCGATTACTTCATTCTCGTGGTTCCGCATCGGCACCGTCAGAAAGGACTGGGAACGATACCCGGTCTTGGCATCGAATTTTTTTGTGCCGGAAAAATCGTAGCCCTCCGCCATATAGGCATCGGGAATATTCACGGTTTCACCGCTAAGCGCGGCGTGGCTGACCACCATAGCGTGATTGGGCTTGCCGGCGTCATCATAAAGTTGTATCGGATAAAACGTGATCGGCACGCCGCTGGTTCCGCCCATCGCCTTGTCCAGCGTGTTGTTGCGCAGGATTTCAAAACGCAGCACACGCTGTTCCTGTTCGTGCAAATAGAGGGTACCGGCGTCTGCATGAGTAATACGCATTGCCGCGACCAGTATGGTCTCCAGCAGGCTGTTCAGATCGCGTTGCTGAGACAGGGCGATGCCGATCTCATTGAGATCCTTGAGACGATCAAGCAGGTTGTCTGAAGAATGCATCCGGTTCATATTATTTGATACATACTGCACGCACCTGGTGCATGTCGGTAAGGCCCTGCAGCACCTTTTCCATGCCGTCCTGCTTCAATGTATGCATCCCTTCGTCCAGTGCGATGGCCAATAACTCGGCGACCCGGGCATGTTCCTGTATCGCCTTTTTCACCGGGTCGGTACCGATCAGCAACTCGTGCAGCCCCACACGTCCTCGATAACCGGTGCCGGAACATTTCTCGCATCCGACGGGAGAATATAATGTGAATTGACCCTTGTCATCGGCGTACAGCTTGCGCCACTCCGCATAGAGAGCCTTTATCGCAGTAGCCGGATCTTTTTTCCAGGAAGCGGTGTTGACCAGTTCCGAACTGTACTCTTCCAGCAGTTTTCTAATTTCATCGGCTGTCGCGATATGTGGCTTTTTGCAGTCGGAACACAGGCGTTTGGCCAAACGTTGCGCAAGAATTCCCAGCAATGCATCGGCAAAATTGAACGGATCCATCCCCATGTCCAGCAGGCGGATAATGGATTCCGGCGCGCTGTTGGTATGCAGCGTAGCGAACACCAGATGCCCCGTCAGTGACGCTTCGATGCCTATGGAAACCGTTTCCTTGTCGCGCATTTCGCCGACCATGATCACGTCCGGATCGGCACGCAGAAACGCGCGCATGATGGTGGGGAAATCCAGCCCGGCTTTCTTGTTGATCTGAACCTGGCGCAATCCTTTCTGAGTGATTTCCACCGGATCTTCGACAGTCCATATTTTGGTATCCGGCTTGTTGATGTATTTCAGGATGGAATGGAGGGTAGTGGTCTTGCCTGAACCGGTTGGTCCGCAGACGAAGAACAACCCGTATGGTTTGCTCACCGTCTCCTTGATCAGTTCGTTATTGCGCGGCGAGAAACCCATTTTTTCCAGTGGCAACGGCTCACCCGAGGCCAATATACGCATCACCACGTCCTCCACGCCACCCTGGGAAGGAATGGTCGCCACACGCAATTCGATATCCAGCGGGCCGAACTTCTTGAACTTGATCTTGCCATCCTGGGGTTTGCGCTTTTCGGATATATCCAGGTCGCACATGATCTTCAGGCGCGTCACCAGCGCGTTGCGGTATGTGGACGGCACTTCGATGTAATTGAGCAGCGAGCCGTCCTTGCGCACCCGAATCTGCGTTTTCGCTTTGCCCGGTCCCGGTTCCACGTGTATATCGGATGCCCCCATGCGGTAAGCGTCGACGATGACCTTGTTGACCAGTTTGACCAATTCGTTGTCTGCAGCGGCACTGACCTCATCCGTGGTAACGACACTCTCTTCTTCATCGCTTCCCATGCTGGACAAAATTTCGTCCATGGATGATTCATCGCCCGCGATGACACCGCTGCCATCTGAAGCAGCGCTTCCGCCATAGAACAAATCCAGGGTCTGCTTGAACTCGCGTTGCGAACACACACAGTAATTCAATCTGCTCTTGGAAAATATGTTGTTGACGACTCGCGAAGCCTGGATACGCTCCGGATCAGTGGTCAAAATCAGCAGACCTTCCTGGGATTCCTCCAGCGGAACCCAGTGGCTGCTTTCCACATATTCGCGCCTCAGATTTTTCAGCAACTCGGTGGGTTTGAGGCGATCGCCGCGGTACGGCTCATAAGGGACGCCAAAAAAGCTGGACAGCGCCTTGCCCAAAGCAGCCACGCTGACTTGAAACTCGTCCAGCAGCACCTCTTCGATGTCTATGCCCTTGCGCCGTGCGGTGCGCGTTGCCAACTCGAATTCTGCTGCAGAAAGCACGGCATTGGCGACCAGAAAGTCGTATTTTGTCTTGGCGGAGGTGTGCTGCTGGCGTTGGTGCTGCCGTAACGCAACGGCCATGGTTTGCGCCAATTCCTGCACACCATCCTCGATCATCGTTGTAAAAGGAACGCCCGCCTTGTTATTGATGACCTGAATGATGCCAACCAGATCGCCGCTTGCCGCATCCAGAATCGGTGCGACCAGCATCTGCTTGGTACGATATCCGGTGCGCTTGTCTACTTCCTGTAAGAATCGCAGATGCGAGCTGTACTTTGCCAGTTCCTTTTCATCGTATACATCCCTGATGTTAAGCAGCTTTTTATGCATCGCCGCATAACCTGCAAGACTCTGCTCGGCGATGGGCAGCTTGAGATCCTTGAAAGAATTGAGGCCGGTCTTTACCTTGGATACAAGCGAGATATTGTCATCGCCCACAACATAGATGGTCAGCCGATCCGCATTGAATAATGCGCAGATGTCCTTGCTGACTTCCAGCATGATTTCATCCACGTTGCCGGTGGCATGTATCTTATTGTTGACCTGGTTCAAGTTCTTCGTGAATTCGAGCCTGAGACTCATGTCGCCGACATTGCTTGCCGCTTTATTGTTCGCCATTACTGTATTCATTCCGTACCCTCGCTCGCCTCATTAGACTGCTTTATACCGGACCCGGCATCATTCCTGTTTTCAACCGGAATGTCGAAGTTTTGCGTGAAACACGTCGCCATTTTTAAAGTACGAATTCCTGGTTGTTCAACAACATCCTTGGGATCTCCCCACGCACACAATTCTCGATCTCCAGCATCGTCAACTCCAACTCGCCCGGTTTAAGATGAGTGACGAATATTTCCACGTTGCTACGTTCAAATTTGACCAATTCCGTGGCAAGCATACTTGGGCATAGATGCTTGGAGATCACCGCCAAATCCTTTTCGCTGTTTGAAAATGCGGTCTCGATGATAAGGTAACGCAAATTTTCGATCTTGTTGACCACTTTCCATAGCGCATCATTGGTTGTGGTATCCCCGCTAAACACCAGGCTGGACTTGCCGCTGTCCAGATGATAGCCGACCGCGGGCACAACATGATTGGCGGGAACAGGAGTTACGCTGCGCCCATTCAGAACAACGGATTTGCCCAATTCTATCGGTTGATATCGCAAATACGGTTGGCGGGCATCAGGAATCTCGGTGAAATCCGGCCATATTTTCCAATTGAAAATATGCTGCCTTATGATGTCAAGCGTCTCCTCGATTGCATAAACAGTCAAAGGCCGGTCGCGCATGAAGCCGACGCTGTCGACCATGAAAGGAATGCTGGTGATATGGTCAAGATGGGAGTGGGTGACGAATACATGATCAACCATGACCAGCTCTGACAGGCTAAGTTCCCCTACCCCAGTCCCGGCATCAATCAACACGTCATGATCGAGCAGGAAAGAAGTGGTGCGCAGATTGCCACCGATTCCGCCACTGCATCCCAATACTCGGAGTTTCATCTTGACCTGTGTACCCTGAAAATTATCTGACTATTTGGTCTGGAAATCGAATACTCCGTCCCAATCCGCGTTTGGTGGATTTTTACGGAAATTGATCACCCGCTTCGTATAGATCCCGTACAGAGCGGTGTCAGGTGACATGCGTTGCAGATTCATCAGTTGCAATTCTGCCTGATCCCATTCCTGCTTGCGATACAATCGACGCACTTCATGGAATAGTCTGATTTCATCATGAAGCGCTTTGGTCGCATGATCTGCCAATGCAACCGGCTCGTAAATCGCCACGGGCTTATCTTTACCTACTACCCGCACATGGTCAAGTTCGCGATACAGGAATTCCTTAACGAGGTTCCGGGTGTTCTCGCCTACGATGATACCAACCCCGTAATGCTTGGTGAGGCTCTCCAGGCGTGATGCCAGGTTTACTTCATCGCCCATCACCGTGTAGGCAACACGAACCTCGGAGCCCATGTTGCCGACACTGACGCGTCCGCTATTGATACCCACGCCAACATGAATCTCCGGCCACCCGCGTTCCCTGAAGTGCGGTTGCAATGCTCGCAACGACGCCTGCATCTCGATACCCGCCAGAATGGCATTGCGGGCATGGTCCCTGTCCGGCAATGGCGCCCCCCAAAACGCCATGATGCAATCGCCCATATACTTGTCTATCGTGCCCCGATATTTGTAGATATCGCGCGATAACGGAGTCAAGAATTCGTTCATCAACAACGACAATTGTTTTGGATCCAAGCCTTCTGATATGGTGGTAAAACCGCGCACGTCTGAAAACAAAATGGACATTTCCCGGCTTTCGCCTTCCATCGAAACACTTTCAGGATGTTTTGCCATTTCCTCGACCACTTTGCTCGGCACATATTGACCGAATAATCTGGTTATTTGGTGTTTGGTGCGTGACTCGACGAAATATCCGTAAGACATATTCAATGCAAATAACAGGGCGATCAACAACAGGCTGTTCGCCACGGGCATCAATACATTCCCGTTCTGCCAGACAACCAAACTCATCCCCGCAGTAGTGATAAGTGTTAGCGCGGAAGCGAGGATTGCTTTTGCCGGAGTAAACAGCGGCAATAAAAAGCTCAAGGCTATGCCGATCAGCAATATCCAAACCACCTCCGCTCCCAGCATATAGGCGGGCCGCTCCTTCAGATTTTGATCGAGAATACCGGATATCATGTTCGCGTGGACTTCCACTCCCGGGAATGCCTCAGCCACAGGAGTGGATCGCAAATCCAGCAAACCGGGAGCAGTCGTTCCGATCAGAACGATCTTGTCTTTCAGTTGTGCAGGATCAACACGATCATGCAGCACATCCGTTATCGATACATATCGAAAGCTCCCTTGCCCGCCACGGTATGGGACAAACGTTGCCACATCACTATCCACCGGAATCTTCAACTTGCCGCCGGCCGCATCCAGTTCCAGCCACTCCATACCAGAATACCCGCCGGCCTTGACCTCGGCATAGCCGGGTATTAGTCTGGTTTGGCCCAGCAAGGTGCGGACCACGGCCAAAGACAGCGACTCGTAATATGCGCCGCCGTATTCAGCCAACATGGGCACACGGCGCACGCGGCCGTCAAAATCTACCAAAGGATTGAAATGTCCCGCGCCTGCAGCAGCTTCCTGCAACTCTGGAAGATTGGCCCCATAGCCATTCCAGGATGTGAATTCCACCGAATGCCCCTTGAATGTCCCTGGTGGAAAGGTCGGTTCGGGAAGCATCCCGGAAGCACGCCGGTCCGCCTGGCTGGTCAGATAGTATCCCAATACGACTTTACGATTCTTGATCTTGCTGGCAAACAATTTGTCGTACTCCAGCAGTGGCTGGATTTGGCTGAGTGTGGCTTGAAACGACGCATCGCCCTTGAGCTGATTTTGCCCGAGCTTCTGCAATACCTTCAGTCCGGAGCTCTCGTCTTTTTCGGCAAATACGACGTCAAATCCGACAACTGCCACGCCATATTCATCGAATAGCTTGTCCATCAACAAAGCCATTCGGTCACGGCCCCATGGCCATCGCCCCTCTTCCTTCAGGCTCTTTTCGTCGATGTCGACAATAACGATACGATCATCCTGCGTACGCGGCATGGTCAGCCGCAATCGATAATCGTAAATAATGGAAGAAAGCTGCTCGACGAAATCCAATCTGTAGAAACGGGCCGCACTACCGACAAAGAACAGGGATATCAGCAGTCCGATTCCAATCAGGATTGCATTTTTTTTCACGACGCTCCACGAGGAACAGAGGATGCAACCGGTATTAGGCCCGCCATTGACCAGCGGATTGTGCCAACAATTATTGCCGACTTGGCTGAATAGTTTTGCGTTGCCGTGTTCACGCTTTGCTGAGTTTCAACACCCAGATACTCTCCGACTGCCAAATAATCAGGCTGCTGTCTTATGCACACATCTAACCCTTGAAATAGAATTCCATCTTGACCCCCGCCAGCTCGATCACATCGTGTTCATTCAGTTGGTGTGCCTGACTGGAAAGTGCCTTGCCATTCACCAACGGGAAGCTCTCGCCTTCGACATGGGTAATAAAGTAACCATTCGGACGCTTGGTCAGGACCGCAACCTGTGTGCCGGGCTTGCCCAGAGTGGTGAGGTTCTTAACCAGTTCGAGTTCCTTTCCGGCATTTGGCCCGGTCAGAACTTGCACCACGGCGACCTGTTTGGAAGTTCCGGCTGGAGCAACTGCTGCGGGAGCCGCCGCAGGTTGCGCGGGTTTCACCGACCCAGTCGGGGCAGAAACAGCCGGCTTTTGCGCGTCGAACCTGCCGGTCTTGTCTGCCGCGTCTTCAAGTGTCGATTTACCGCCGGCTTTTGGTTGCATCAATCCCTGCGTAGCAGCCGATTTGCCTGCACCCATGCCGGTCGCCTGCTTGGGAGGCGTACGCAGTATCATGGTCTTTTCAAAGTCGGCAGGAGTGGTCTGGGTAATCTGGTCGTTGATGTATTTAAGCTTGTACTTGCCGATTTCGATCACATCATTGTTTTGCAGAAAATGCTTCTTGGTCGGCTTGCCGTTCACTTCCAGACCGTTGGTACTGTCCAGGTCCTCAAGGAAAGAATCGTGCAGGATCGTGACGATCGCGGCGTGCTCGCCGCTCACCGCCAGGTTGTCGATGGCGATGTCATTGTGCGGCTTGCGCCCGATGGTCATGCGCTCCTTGTTAAGGGGGTATTCCTTGATCACCGCCCCATCCATGCTGAGTATCAATTTTGCCGCCATAGTCGTTACCCTCGTACTAATTATTTCCCAAACCAACGGAGCATTTTAGCCAGCCAACCGCGCGGCGCGGCAAATTTGCCTTTAATTTTAACCAGTATTACCGAAACGTTATCACGGCCGCCATTGTCGTTCGCCATTTGTATCAACTGGTTTGCAGCAAGCGGCAAATTATTCTGCAACGCATAGATCGTCGCCTGAATATCATCGTCTTCCACCATGTCATTCAAACCGTCCGAACACAGCAGATAGATATCGCCCACCATCACCTCATGCACATGGATTTCCGGATCCAAATCCGCATCAATCCCCACCGCTCGCGTCACCAAATTCTTGTTCTTGGACAAGCGGGCATCTTCAAGACTGATCATCCCGCTGTCGATCTGTTCCTGCAAAAGGGAATGATCCCTTGTAATCGATTCCAGCGCTTCGCCGCGCAATCGGTACATACGGGAATCACCGACATGCCCCACTACCACACGGTTGTCATAAAACAGTCCGGTAACGATAGTCGTTCCCATGCCCGCATATTGTGGCTGGCTTTGTGCTGCATGGAAAATGGAAGCGTTGGCTTTCTGGATATTGCCGCGCAAAAGAGACACCCCTAGATCCTCCCCGTCTCTCTCTCCGCGTTCCACCGGGCTGGCACTCTGCAAACCGTGACTGACTTCCGTCACGACCACCGAAACGGCAATGCCGCTTGCGACTTCGCCCGCATTGTACCCTCCCATGCCATCGGCCAATACCACCAGTCCGCAGGCCGGATCACACCCTACGCTATCTTCATTGTGGGAGCGCACCATGCCTGGGTGGGTCTGGCTGAATACTTCCAATGCGTCCGCAATATTCATGTATACCCCTTTGATATGCTGGCAGCACACTGACGAAGTGCTTCGGCCATTTCAGCGCCATTGGCGTAGCGATCTCCTATCTGCTTGGCAAGAGATCGATTGATGATCGCCACCAAACATTCAGGGAGGTCCGCCCTGATGCTCAAAATATCCGTATGCGGTTCATTTGCTATCCGGAACATCAATTGCGCCATCGAATCACCTTCGAACGGAAGCTTACCACAAGCCATTTGGTACAAACTGACCCCCAGAGAAAACAGGTCTGATGCACCTTCGATCTTCTTCCCGGCAAGTTGCTCGGGTGACATGAATGAGGGCGTACCCAATACCATGCCGGTTTTTGTCTTGCTTGAGTCGGTGATGCGCGCAATCCCGAAATCGGTTACTTTGGCCGTATCCGTCTCAAAATCGTACATGATGTTTGCAGGCTTGATGTCGCGATGCACCACGTTCTGTTTGTGGGCATAATCCAGCGCATCGGCAACACGCGCAACGATACTGATCACCTTGGACAAAGGCAGTAAATTATCCGGCTTGGTATAGGGAACCAGATCTCTGCCCTTGAGAAATTCCATCGCGATGTACGCAAGGTCATGCTCTTCCCCCGCGTCATACATGGTCACGATGTTCGGGTGGTTCAGACGACCCGCCGTTTCAGCCTCGCGGAAGAAACGGGCCTTCACTTCTTCCAGTTCATCAGCCTCGAACTCCTGTGCAAGCGCCAGGGTTTTGATGGCCACGACACGACCGATCTTGGGGTCTTTGCCGAGATACACCACCCCCATCGCGCCTTTTCCGAGCTCCTTCTCGATTTCATAACGCCCCAGCATCGGTTTGGACACTCCCGCTTTGTCCAGCACCAATGTACTGGCGTTACCCTTGCCGGAAGTACCCCCGAGCATCACCGTTTCTGACATCGCCCTGGACTGCGCCAGTCGCACATCCAGATCGCGGAATTTGGGATTGTATTCCGCCATGTATTTGAATACCGACTCCGCCTTGTTGAACTGGCGCTTGCGCTCGAAATCCAGCCCCAGGTTGTAAAGCACATCCATCAAACCATCATCCATTGGCACCTTGCGGAACTTGTCGAATGCAATATCCAACTGCCCCTGACCCTGAAAAGCGAGTCCGAGCATGCGATTGCTTTCCGCAGATTCGGCGTCGGACCGTTGCTTGCCTTTCTCGGTCATCAGGAAGCGCTTGGTTGTCAGCAGCAAATGACCGACCAGCAGCAGGGTGGCGGGCAGCATCAGCTGCAACCACATCGCTTGCATCGTCATCAACATGAAGTGCGTGCCCAGCAACGTTGCAAACAATGCAGCTGTGATTACCGCACCGACGGCGGCATTCAGGCGCGGCAACACCAGAATCAGATAAGTCGCAATGATCAAAAACACGCCCAATTGCGCCAATTCAGCCCAAGCTGGGGTGACGAAGAAATCCCCTTTCAGTATGCTCGACACCGAATGCGCCAGCGTCACTACTGGAGCCATACCGGAAGAAATGGGCGTCACCTGCAAAGAACCGATACCGGCCGCCGACGCACCGATCAACACGATCTTGTCTCGGTATTTTTCTGCCGGTATCTTGCCGGTCAATACATCATAGAATGAATCCACCGGAAAAGCCGGATGGCCGTCTTTGTCCTTGTAAAAATAAGTATGCATCCGCAGGGCAGGATCGGTCGTGATCTTCTGGTTACCCAGTTGCACGCTTTCTCCCAGATTGATGCGTATATCCTTGGGTTCCAGATTCAGGCTCTTGGCAGCCAGCATCAATGACAGCGAGGGATAATACTGATTGTAATAGCTGACCACGAGCGGCTCGGTGCGTATCGCGCCGTCGACGTCCGGGGAACTGTTCAGGTGGCCGATGGCCAGTGCCTTGCTGCCCAGCGCCGGGATCG
>DATKAK010000133.1:0-16293 GCA_035498295.1 Gallionella sp.
GATCGTCAACGCTTCTGTCGATGGCACGGACATCATCTACCACGGATACTTCGATATCGGAATGGCGATCGGCAGCGAGCGAGGACTGGTCGTGCCCATCATCCGCGACGCGGACAGGTTGTCCCTGGCCGACATCGAGAAGCAGATCGCCGACTTCGGAGCGCGCGCCAAGGACGGCAAACTGACGATGGAAGAACTCACTGGCGGGACCTTTTCCGTTTCCAACGGCGGCGTGTTCGGCTCCATGCTCTCCACCCCCATCATCAATCCGCCGCAGGCCGCCATCCTCGGCATCCACGCCACCAAGGACAGGCCGGTCGCGGAGAACGGCCAGATCGTCATCCGTCCGATGAACTATCTCGCGCTGTCCTATGACCACCGCATCATCGACGGGCGCGAGGCGGTGCTGTTCCTGGCTACGATCAAGGAAGCGCTGGAGTATCCGGGTAGGGTGCTGCTGGATTTGTAGGAAGGCGGCGCTCCCTCGCCCCTCCGGGGAGAGGGTTGGGGAGAGGGGGAGAGTCAACTTCGTCGGGCGTAGCCCGACAGCTAGTTACCTTCTTTTGCTTCGCCAAAAGAAGGTAACCGAAGAAAAGGCGCCCCCGGTTTGCCGCCCTTCGGGTTCCCTCGATCAGGCGCAAGCGAGCGGCGCTGCGCAACTCGACCTGGCGGGGCGCACACCCCGCGCCCCGCTGTGGGACTCGAACATAACCAGCGACTTGGCTGGCGTCGTTTGCCAGCTTAGTCGAATGGCTAGTTGTTTCATCAGTGCTCGCCTAAACCTCCACTCGCTTGCGCCTGATCTACGGCGGCGCACAGGGGAATAAAGCAGAGGGGCGGCTATGTGCCAGTTGCTGACGTTCGCGGGCAGCAGCTTTACGGTAATGAATATCGGGGAGTAGACTGCCGGTTCGCACCCAGTAGCAGACACTAGCCTGTCCGCATCATTTATGTATATACAGACCCATATCATTACAGTTAGGACGCTTTCATGAGCGCCATTCATGTTAAATATATTCTTGCTGTGGGTCTGTTGCCGCTATTTCTTATGTCGGGATGTGGATACTGGGCGAAGGAAACGTTCCTTACTGGTAAGCCTGAGAACACTTGGAGACACTCCTTCCTTAGCGGGAGATTAGTCTCGCATCAGTGCGGCAAACAAGATATTTCCGTACTTCCCAATGTCTTGGAGTCGAAGGCGGTGGAAGAAGATATTTCATATATTCCGACCACTTTTTCAGAAACAATCTTTAAGGCAGCAAATGATTCCGAGCAATACGAAGTTATCTTCGAGTTTCGGCCTGGCGGTAACACTTGCACAATGGACGATATCTCTCTAAACATGCAAAGCGAAAAATATGAACCTATTGCGTCATCAAGAGACGATTACCCTGGTGTATCTGCATGTCGCTATAGATTCAACATTCCAGTGGGAAAACTAACGGCATATAACCTTTCATTTAACAACTCCTCTTGGGGATGCCAACTTCCGCCGTTGGAGATGGAACGTAAGAGTGGTATGTACCACCATACCCCGCCCTAAGCCTGTGTTCAATTCCAAACGCTAGGTCGTTGTGCGCCCTTCGACGTCTCAGTGCTAACATTGTGTCTGCTTTCAGGAAGGCGTAATGTCTGGTCAGGTCAGGGCACGGAGGGGTAATCAACGAGAGTCTGCTTTGAGGAAGCAAAATTACAGGGCTATCTGTCCGATATGTGTCGTTAGCGGCCATAGATGAACGTATTGATGGGTATGCTATACGCATCGATACAATTTTAAGAGTTTAGTTTCGTTCGGGCTACCCCGACGAAGTTGATCTTGATGTTGCTCATTCATAAATTGCAAACAACAATGAATAAATTTTCTGCTTATAGAATCTTTGAAGAAAACGGCAAATCTCAAGGCCGCTTCGTCGAACTCACCCTCGACGACCTCGACCCCGGCGAGGTCGTCATTGAGGCATATTACTCCAGCGTGAATTACAAGGATGCGCTCGCAGCCACCGGCGCGGGCAAAGTCATCCGCCGTTTTCCCTGTGTGGGTGGCATCGATGTGTCCGGCATCGTGGACAGTTCATCCGATGCGCGCTTCAAGGCTGGCGACCAGGTGCTCGTCACCGGCTACGACATGGGCGTGGCGCATGACGGTGGCTATGCCGGATATGTGCGTGTTCCGGCGGACTGGGTGGTGCCGTTGCCGCAGGGTTTGACGCTGTTCGATTCGATGGCGCTGGGTACGGCAGGTTTTACGGCCGCATTGTCCATGCATCGTCTCGAGCAAAACGAATTGCGTCCCGAAAACGGCAAGGTGATCGTGACCGGCGCAACCGGGGGCGTGTCCAGCCTGGCGATCCAGATGCTGGCGCAACTCGGGTATCACGTGGTCGCGCTGACCGGAAAGGATGCTGAACATGATTATCTGAAATCCCTGGGTGCGACAGAAATCCTGTCGCGCAAGGACTTGCAGATGGGAACGCGCCCGCTGGAGAAAGCGCAGTGGGCGGGCGCGCTGGATTCGGTGGGCGGAGAGACGCTGGCGTGGCTGACGCGCACCATGCAGCAGAACGGCGCGATCGCGAGTTTTGGCAATGCCGGCGGCATCGAGTTGCATGCCACGGTACTGCCGTTCATCCTGCGCGGCGTGAAGTTGCTGGGGGTCGATTCAGCCGCCACGGCGATGCCTTTGCGCAAACAGATCTGGCAGCGTCTGGCTGCCGATCTAAAGCCGAAGTCACTGAATCAAGTCGCGCAGGTCGTACCGTTCAAAGAATTGCCGCAAGTATTTCCTTTGTTGCTGCAGGGGAAACAGTGCGGGCATTCGGTGATCGAAATAAAAAGTATCCGCTGAAGCCGCGCCGGCTGTGTCGAAAACCGCCCCAATTTACGGGGTCGCATCGCGACAGACTTAATGTAAACTCCGTCTTTTGCGAGTTGGTCGGCAGGCCGACCATCCCTGCGAGACCCACTTCGCACGTTTCCACATTGCGATCATCCGCTTGATTGAATCTTTGGCGGCGCCCTGATGTTATAATCGGCCGCAAAGCTGGAAGCGGAACAGTCCAGAAATGGCAGCGCGAAAGTGGCGGAATTGGTAGACGCACTGGATTTAGGTTCCAGCGCCGCAAGGCGTGAGAGTTCGAGTCTCTCCTTTCGCACCATGACCGGCGGCCTTTCGCACCATGGCCTTTCGCTTCATGATTTGCGGCCTTTCGCATCAGCCAATGTTTAACTTTTTATTTCAAGGAAACACAGAGTATGGCCAGCGTAGAAACTGTAAGCGCGTTAGAACGACGTCTGAACGCATCCATTCCCCAACAAGCCATCAACAGCCAGGTTTCCGCTCGCCTGAAGAACATCGGGCGCAACGTGAAGATCGCCGGATTCCGGCCCGGCAAGGTGCCCGCGAAGATCGTCGAGCAATACTACGGCGCGCAGACCCGCCAGGAAATCCTGAGCGACGCCTTGCAGCGTTCGTTCGACGAGGCGGCGCAAACCAACAATCTGAAGGTGGCGGGATTCCCGAAATTCGAGGTCAAGACCAAGGACCTGAATGCCGATGAGATCGAATACTGTGCGACTTTCGAAGTGTATCCCGAGGTGGTCGTTGGCGACCTGTCGGGAGAAGTGATCGAACGACAGGTTTATGAGTTGACCCAGGAGGATGTGGACAATACCATCGTCACATTGCGCAAACAGCGCGCAAAATTCGAGAAGGTCGACCGCGCCGCACAGGCTGAAGACCGGGTTAATATCGACTTTACAGGCACGCTGAACGGAGAAGAGTTCCCCGGCGGTCAGGCCAAGGGTTATTCGCTGGTCTTGGGTGCGGGCAGCATGCTCCCCGATTTTGAAACCGCGGCCATCGGCATGAAGGCCGGCGATTCCAGGTCGTTTGATCTGACGTTTCCGGAGGATTACCGCAACAAGGACCTGGCGGGCAAGAAAGTGAACTTTGCGATCACCATGAACCGCGTCGAAGCGCCCAAGCTTCCGGAAGTGGACGCCGAATTCGCCAAAGCGGTCGGCATCGCCGACGGTGATGTAGGCAAATTGCAGGACGAGGTTCGCAGCAATCTGCTCAGCGAAGTGTCGCGACGATTGAAAGCGCGCAACAAGGATGCGGCGATGGATGCGCTGCTGAGAGTCTCCGGATTTGACGTGCCCAAGGTGCTGGTGGATGAAGAAATACAAACCCTGATCCGGCTGACCCTTCAGGACATGGAGGCACGCGGCTTGAAGACAAAAGGGATCACCCTGTCGCCGGAGATGTTCAAAGAGCGTGCCGAAAGGCGCATCAAGCTTGGACTGATCCTCTCGCATCTGGTGCAGAAACACCATTTGACCGCCAAGCTCGACCAGGTCAAAGGCTTTATCAAGGAATATGCGCAGAGTTTTGATCAGCCTGAAGAAGTGATACGCTGGTATGAAGCTGAACCGGGACGCATGCAGGAGGTCGAACATATCGTTCTGGAGGAGAATGTGGTGACTTGGGCGATGGGCCAGGCCAAGACCATAGACAAACCGGCCGTTTTCAACGAGTTGATGGGAAGTGACTAAAGATGACGCATTATCAAAAACAGCAGCACGGCGGTTTGACGCACTATGAGGAACCGCAAAATATCGGCTTGATCCCCATGGTTGTGGAAACCAGCGGGCGGGGTGAAAGGGCTTATGACATCTATTCCCGCCTGCTGAAGGAACGCGTGGTGTTCCTGGTCGGCGAAGTCAATGACCACACCGCGAACCTGATCGTGGCGCAAATGCTGTTTCTGGAATCGGAAAACCCGGACAAGGATATCAACTTCTATATCAATTCGCCGGGCGGTTCAGTGACCGCAGGAATGGCGATTTACGATACCATGCAGTTCATCAAGCCCCACATCAGCACGCTGTGCATCGGGCAAGCCGCCAGTATGGGCTCTTTCCTGCTTGCCGCGGGCGAAAAGGGCAAACGTTTCTGCCTTCCCAATTCGCGCGTGATGATCCATCAGCCGATGGGAGGTTTCCGCGGCCAGGCTTCGGATGTGGAGATCCATGCGCGGGAGATATTGTATCTGAAGCAGCGGCTCAACCAGATGCTGGCCAAACACACCGGGCAGACTGTGGAGACGATCGAGCGCGACACCGACCGCGACAACTTTCTAAGCGCCGAGGAAGCGGTCAAATACGGCTTGGCCGACAAGGTACTTGAAATGCGCATATAAGTTTGTGTTAGTCTTGCCAATGACTTGATGGAAGGTAGGTAGCGATGGCCGACGAAAAAAAATCAGGTGACAAATTGCTTTACTGCTCGTTCTGCGGCAAGAGTCAGCATGAAGTTCGCAAGCTGATTGCGGGTCCGTCGGTGTTTGTGTGCGATGAGTGCATCACGCTGTGCAACGACATCATGCGCGAGGAGATCCAGAACGATCAAGGCAAAGCAAGCAAAGACGATTTGCCGGTTCCCAGGGATATCTGCACGACACTGGACGACTACGTGATCGGGCAGGAACAAGCCAAGAAGATCCTGTCGGTGGCAGTGTATAACCACTACAAGCGTCTCCGCAGCACCGACAAGGACGGCGTCGAATTGTCCAAAAGCAATATCCTGCTGATCGGGCCGACCGGCTCGGGCAAGACACTGCTTGCGCAAACGCTGGCGCGTTTGCTGGATGTGCCTTTCGTGATGGCCGACGCGACCACGCTCACCGAGGCCGGTTATGTCGGCGAGGATGTCGAGAACATCATCCAGAAGTTGCTGCAAACCTGCGACTACGACGTGGAAAAGGCCCAGCGCGGAATTGTCTATATCGATGAGATCGACAAGATCTCGCGCAAATCCGACAATCCTTCGATCACCCGCGACGTTTCCGGCGAAGGCGTGCAACAGGCCTTGCTCAAACTGATCGAAGGCACTAAGGCGTCCATCCCGCCGCAGGGGGGGCGCAAGCATCCGAACACGGAGTTCCTGCAGGTGGATACGACCAATATCCTGTTCATCTGCGGCGGAGCATTCGACGGCCTGGAAAAAATCATACGCAATCGTTCCGCGAAAGCGGGCATCGGCTTCGGCGCGACCATCGCCAGCAAGGATGAGCGCAAAACCGGGGAGACCCTGCGCGAGGTCGAACCGGAAGACCTGATCAAGTTCGGATTGATCCCCGAGTTTGTCGGCCGCTTGCCGGTGGTCGCCACGCTGGAAGAATTGGACGAGGCCGCACTGGTAAAGATCCTGACCGAACCAAAGAACGCGCTGACCAAGCAATACCAGAAGTTGTTCGCGATGGAAGACGTCGACCTTGAATTCCGCGAAGGCGTACTGCTAGCGATCGCCCGCAAGGCGCTGGCTCGCAAGGGGGGCGCGCGCGGTTTGCGCTCGATACTCGAGCACGCATTGCTGGATGTGATGTTCGATCTGCCCTCGATGGATGACGTCAGCAAGGTCGTGCTGGACGAGGGCGCATCGGGGGAAATCAAACCCATCATCATTTATGCGGATAGCCACAAGGCCGCCTGATCAGGCCTTCCGCCCGCTCTTTTATCTTGTCCCGGTGGGGCCGCTTGAATTAGTTCCGGCTACCCCCATCTAACCTTCACATTCACTAAAAGGTTACTGCCATGTTAGAACAAGATACCCCGATCACCGTTACCAGCAATCTGCACCCGCTTCTGCCTTTGCGCGATGTCGTCGTGTTCCCGCATATGGTGATCCCTTTGTTCGTCGGCCGCTCCAAGTCCATCAAGGCGCTGGAGACGGCGATGGAGGCAGGCAAGAGCATCGCGCTGGTGGCGCAGAAGTCCGCGACCAAGGATGATCCGGGCACGGATGATCTCTACGCCATCGGCAGCATGGCCAACATCCTGCAAATGCTGAAACTGCCCGACGGCACTGTGAAGGTGCTGGTCGAAGGGACGCAACGCGCCAATGTGCTGCGCGTATATGACGCCAAATCGCATTTTGATGCCGAGGTGCAGATCGTGCCCGCCGAAGATGGCACGGACAGCGAATCGGAGGCGATGCGGCGCGTGCTGATCGCGCAGTTCGACCAGTATGTGAAACTCAACAAGAAGATCCCGCCTGAAATCCTGACCTCTCTGGCAGGCATCGATGATGCCGGACGCCTTGCCGATACGATTGCCGCGCACCTGCCGCTGAAACTGGAACAAAAACAGGAAGTGCTGGAGATCTTCGGTGTGCGCAAGCGCCTCGAGCATCTGCTCGGACTGTTGGAGGGCGAGATCGACATCCTCCAGGTCGAGAAGCGCATCCGCGGGCGCGTAAGGCGCCAGATGGAAAAGAGCCAGCGCGAGTATTACCTGAATGAACAGGTCAAGGCGATCCAGAAAGAGCTGGGCGACGGCGAAGAGGGCACCGACTTTGACGAGATCGAGAAGAAGATCAAAGCTGCGCACATGCCGAAGGAGGCGCGCAACAAGGCGGAAGCAGAGCTGAAGAAGCTGCGCCTGATGTCCCCCATGTCGGCGGAGGCCACCGTGGTGCGCAATTACATCGATGTCCTGATCGGCTTGCCGTGGAAGAAGAAGACCAAGATCAGCGGCGACCTGAAGAAGGCCGAAGTGGTGCTCGAGGAAGACCACTATGGCCTGGACAAGGTCAAGGAACGCATTCTTGAATATCTGGCCGTGCAACAGCGCATGGACCGGATGAAGGCCCCGATCCTCTGTCTGGTCGGTCCGCCGGGCGTGGGCAAGACCTCGCTGGGCCAGTCCATCGCGCGTGCCACCAACCGCAAATTCGTGCGCATGTCGCTGGGCGGTGTGCGCGATGAATCCGAGATTCGCGGCCATCGCCGCACCTATATCGGTTCCATGCCGGGCAAGATCCTGCAGAACATGAGCAAAGTCGCGGTAAAGAATCCGCTGTTCCTGCTGGACGAAGTGGACAAGATGGGCATGGACATGCGCGGCGATCCGGCCTCGGCATTGCTGGAAGTGCTCGATCCCGAACAGAACAGCACATTTGTCGACCATTATGTCGAGGTCGAATACGACCTGTCGGAAGTGATGTTCGTGGCGACGGCGAACACGTTGAACATCCCCGAAGCGCTGATGGACCGCATGGAGATCATCCATGTCTCCAGCTACATGGAAGATGAGAAGATCAATATCGCCACGCGCTATCTGGTGCCCAAGGTGGTCAAGAACAACGGCCTCAAACAGGAAGAGATCAGCATTTCCGAAAGCGCATTGCGCGACATCGTGCGCTACTACGTGCGCGAGGCCGGCGTGCGCGGTTTGGAACGGGAAATCTCCAAGATCTGCCGCAAGGTGGTCAAGGCGCTGTTGCTCAAGGATCGCAACACCAAGGTGACCATCAATTCGCGTAACCTCGACAAATATCTTGGGGTGCGCCGCTATTCGTATGGCGTAGCCGAGAAGCACAATCAAGTCGGGCAAGTGACCGGTTTGGCGTGGACGGAAGTCGGCGGCGAGTTGCTTACGATTGAGGCCGCCGTGTTGCCGGGCAAAGGCAAGGTCACGACCACCGGCAAGCTCGGCGAAGTGATGCAGGAGTCCATCCAGGCCGCGCTGAGCGTAGTGCGCAGCCGCGCCAAGCGGTTGGGGATAGAAGAAGAGTTCTACCAGAAGAACGACCTGCATATCCACCTGCCGGAGGGCGCGATCCCGAAGGATGGACCGAGTGCCGGTGTCGGCATGTGCACGGCGATGGTATCGGCTTTGACGGGCATCCCGGTGCGGGCCGATGTGGCCATGACCGGCGAGATCACCCTGCGCGGGGAGGTATTGCCGATCGGGGGCTTGAAGGAAAAGCTATTGGCTGCGCAACGAGGCGGAATCAAAGTGGTGCTGATTCCGGAAGAAAACTCCAAGGATCTTGCCGAGATACCCGACAACATTAAAAACAAGCTGGATATCCATCCGGTCAAGTGGATCGATCAGGTGCTGGAAATGGCCCTCGAACGCAAACCGGAACCTCTTGCGGAAGTGACTGAAAAGGTTGCCGTTGTCGCCTTGGCGGGGGATGCAGCGCGTCCCGATTCTGCGGCAATGACCAAGCATTAGGCGTTGAATTCCTAACAGCTTGGATTATGACAACGCAAGAAGAAAAATATTTTTGTATTCGCTTGACCAAAGCTGCGAAGCCTTGATATAAAGGCTGCGCAGGGACTATCCTGTTTTTTTAACCACTCGCAAAGGGGACTTACGTGAATAAATCTGATTTGGTTGATGCAATTGCAAAGTCTGCTGACCTCTCCAAGGCGGCAGCGGCTCGAGCGCTGGATTCGACTGTAGACACCATCAAAAAGGCACTGAAGAAGGGCGATACGGTGAGTCTGGTCGGTTTCGGCACTTTCAAAGTCGGCAAGCGTGCCGCGCGTAATGGCCGCAATCCGCGCACCGGCGCGACGATCAAGATCAAGGCGGCAAAAGTTCCGAAGTTTAGCGCTGGCAAAGGCTTGAAGGATGCAGTAAACTAATCGGCTTTTACAGGGTGCTTAGCTCAGTTGGTAGAGCGTCGCCCTTACAAGGCGAATGTCGGCGGTTCGACCCCGTCAGCACCCACCACACACGTTTTCTGGAGTGGTAGTTCAGTTGGTTAGAATACCGGCCTGTCACGCCGGGGGTCGCGGGTTCGAGTCCCGTCCACTCCGCCAATCCTAGGCGAACGCAAGTTCGCCTTTTTCATTCGCTGCAATAAATTCACGCGCAGGATGGCATCGCTATGTTTGATTTCGTTCATGAACACAAAAAGCTTTTGCAGGTTTTTTTGGCACTCATCACCCTGCCATTTGCACTATGGGGTGTGAGCTCCTATGAAAAGGCGGGAACTTCAGCGGACGTGGCTGCTACGGTGAACGGATTGAAGATCACCCAGCAGGAGCTTGGAAATGCGCTGCGCCAGCAACAGGACAGGATGCGCCAGCAATTGGGAGCGAATTACGATCCCGCGATGTTTGACAACCCCCAGGTGAAGCGTGCGGTGCTGGACAATCTGATCACCCAGCGCTTGCTGGTCGAGCGCGCCAGGGCGGCAAGATTGGTTGTGCCCGACGAGGAAGTGGCGCAGGTGATTGCCGGCATCGATGCTTTCCAGGATGAAGGGAAATTCGACAAGAAGCGTTACGAGGCAGTGCTGGCAAATCAGGGTTTGTCGCCATTGATGTTTGAGGCGCGCGTGCGCGATGAGCTGGTGGGCCAACAAATGCAGGATGCCTATGTTCAGAATGGTTACGCCGCCAAAACCATCGCGGAAAACGTCGTTCGCTTGAATGAGCAGCAGCGGGATGTGAAAGTCGCAAGCGTATCATTCCAGTCCTTCATGCCTCAGGCGAAAGTGGAAGACGCCGAAGTGAAAGAGTATTACGACCAGAACAAGAGCGAGTTTCAGGTTCAGGAACAGGCAAAAGTGGAATACGCAAAATTCTCGGCGGAGGATCTGCTATCCAAAGTCGAGGTGAGCAAGGGGGAAGTGGGCAATTATTACGAAAGCCATCAAAACGAATTCGGCACGCCGGAGGAACGGCGTGCCGCCCACATCCTGATCACAGTGAGTCCAGCCGCGCCACAAGCTGAGCAGGATGCGGCCAAGGCCAAAGCGGAACAGTTGTTGCAGCAAGCCAGGCAAAATCCGGGCAAATTTGACGAATTGGCCAGGAAAAATTCCCAGGATCCGGGCTCCGCCGCAAAAGGCGGCGATCTCGGGTTCTTTGGCAGAGGCATGATGGTGAAGCCGTTCGACGATGCAGTCTTTGCGTTGAAGGTCGGTGAAATGAGCGGTTTGGTCAAGTCGGATTTCGGTTATCACATTATCAAGCTGCTTGCGATCAAGCCTTCCAGGATCCTGCCGCTGGACGAAGCGCGCGAAGGCATATTCAATAAGCTGCGGCAGCAAAAAGCCGCCGACCTATTCGCCGAAATGGCGGAAAAATTCAGCAACACGGTCTATGAACAAAGCGATTCGTTAAAGCCGGCAGCCGATCAGGTTGGCGTGAAGATCGAGCAGAGCGGTTGGCTGAACAAGGGCAAGGCAGAAGGCGGGATCTGGACCGAAAAGATGCTGCAGGCGATCTTCAACGACGAGGTCATAAAGAACAAGCGCAACACCGCAGCGATCGAGGTGCAGCCGAACATGCTGGTTGCAGCGCGCATACTGGATTACAAACCGGCTTCAGAGCGCCCGTTAAGCGAAGTTCAAGTGTCGATCCGTCAAAAATTACTGCGCCAGAAGGCAGCTGTTCTGGCCGTAAAGCAGGGCAAGGCCATGCTGGAACAGTTGCAGAGCGGGGGCAAGCTGGCGATAAACTGGGGTGCCACCCAGAATATCACCCGCGCGAATCACGGCTCTCTGGATATGGGTTTGGTCAGGCAGATATTCCAGGCGAATGCAGACAAGTTGCCACAGTTTGTCGGTGCCGAGGATGCGCAAAATGGTTTCGTGCTGGTCCGGATCGATGAAGTCAAGGAAGGGGAACCGGTCAATGATGCAAAGCTGGCGCGCTACGCACAGCAATTGCGCCAATTGACCGGGGAAGAATTGTCCAATGCCTATATGGCCGATGCAAGACAGCAAGCTTCGATCAAGGTGAACCTGTCCCAAACGTCATCGGCACAACCCTGATAACCCAACGATTGCCGATCTAAATCGCCGCGCTAGCGCAGCGATCTATTTTGCCGGTATCCACGCTATGCGTCGGTCGTGCCCAATGCGGTGGTGTTGAACCCGCCGTCCACATAAGTGATCTCACCGGTGATGCCGCTGGCCAAATCGCTGCACAGGAAAGCGGCGGCATTGCCCACTTCCTCGATGGTGACGTTGCGTTTGAGCGGCGCGTGCTTCGCGTTGTAACTCAGCAACTTGCTGAAATCGCCGATGCCCGAAGCGGCCAGCGTCTTGATCGGTCCCGCGGAAATGCCATTGACGCGTATTCCCTGGCGCCCCAGTTGCATCGCCAGATAACGCACGCTGGATTCCAGGCTGGCTTTGGCCATTCCCATCACGTTGTAATGCGGCATGGTGCGGACTGCGCCCAGATAGCTCAAAGTCAGCAGGGACGCCTTGCGGCCTTCCATCAGCGGCAGGGCAGCCTTGGCCATGGCCGGAAAACTGTAAGCGCTGATGTCGTGCGCGATGCGGAACGCCTCGCGGCTGAAGCCGTCCAGAAATTCACCGTCCAGCGCCTCTCGCGGAGCAAAGCCGATCGCATGCACGAAACCGTCCAGTCCGTCCCACTGCTTGTTCAGATCAGTGAATACTTTGTCGATATCGTCGTCACTGGCCACATCGCACTGAAAAACAAGCTTGCTGTCGAATTCCTTGACCAGATCCAGCACGCGGTCGCGTACCCGTTCCCCCTGATAGGTAAAGGCCAGTTCAGCGCCTTCACGGTGCATGGCTTGCGCGATACCGTATGCAATCGAGCGCGTGCTGATCATGCCGGTGATCAAAAAACGCTTGTCGGCCAGAAATCCCATATGGTTCCTCTGCTAATGTTTGGTTATTGGGTGCGTGCATTATAACCTCAGTCGCTCGCGGCCGGATTCATTAATGGCCCCTGCACGCTGCAGGATCCGAACTGCCGGGGATAGACACTCACGGACAGAGGGTTTTGGCGGTTTTGCGGCGGCATATTGCGTTGTCACCGCCTGAAGCATTCGTATATAATCCCCCGCTGTCAAATTTTAGGTTTCCCCTTCATGCTGGAAGTCAGCAATCTTGCTTGTAGCCGAGGCGACCATCGTTTGTTTTCCGGGTTGGATTTTCAAGTGCATCTCGGGCAGATCATGCAGGTGCAAGGCGTGAACGGCAGCGGCAAAACCAGTTTGTTGCGTTCGTTGTGCGGCTTCCTGACGCCGGACGAGGGCGATATCGTCTGGCGCGGCGAAAGCATTCGCGACCTGGACGAGGAATACTATGCCGAACTGCTGTACCTGGGGCATCTGAATGCGATCAAGGATGAATTGAGCGCGCTGGAAAACTTGCTGATATCAGCCGGCCTTTCGGGGGTGGAACTGGAGGAAAAAGAGGCGATGGCCGCTTTGCGGCGCATGGGGTTGCGCGGCCGCGAGATGTTGCCGACCAAGGTGCTTTCGCAAGGACAGCGCAGGCGTGTTGCGCTTGCGCGTCTGATGGTCAGCGACGCCAAGCTGTGGATACTGGACGAACCTTTGACCGCGCTGGATGTCGGAGCAGTGGCGCTGATACAGGAGTTGATTGCCGAGCATCTGGCGCGGCAGGGGATGGTGATTTTCACCACGCACCAGCCGCTGCAAGTCGCCGGGATGGAAATGCTCACTTTGTCCCTGTCATGATGATCGCCTGTCATGAAAGTGATCGTTCCATGAGGGTCATCGTGAGATGAAGAGATCCTCCATGCTCGATCTGTTGGTGCTGGTGGTGCGGCGCGATCTGGTGCTGGCGATGCGCCGGCGTACGGACGTACTGACCACGCTGATCTTTTTTGTGATGGTGGTCAGCCTGTTTCCATTGGGCGTCGGACCGGAACTGGAAATGCTGCGCAAGATGGCGCCTGGGGTATTATGGGTGGCGGCGCTGCTCGCTTCGATGCTGTCGCTGGGGAGACTGTTCTCGGCTGATTATCTGGACGGCACGCTGGAGCAGATGATGCTGGCTCCCCAGTCCCTGTCGATGCTGGTACTGGGCAAGATAACGGCGCACTGGATGGTATCCGGACTGCCGCTGGTGCTGTTGGCTCCGGTACTGGGACTGCAGTTCGACATGTCGGCACGGGCGATCGGCGTATTGATCGTTGGCCTGATGCTGGGAACACCGGTGCTCAGCATGCTGGGTGCGATCGGCGCGGCACTTACGCTGGGATTGCGCGGAGGCGGCGTGTTGCTGTCGTTGCTGGTATTGCCGTTGTGCATTCCGGTGCTGATTTTCGGCACTGGCGCAGTAGGGGCTATTTCAAGCGGGTTGAGCATCGCATCGCATATGTCCCTGTTGGGCGCTTTGCTGGTGATGGCTCTGGTATTTACCCCGTGGGTGACCGCGCAGGCGCTGCGTATTTCGATGGAGTGATGATTTGGCGATCAACTGGTTCAAGTATTCTGCTCCCACCACCTTTTACGGCCTGGCCGGAAAGATGATTCCCTGGTTCGCGTTTCCCTCGGCGATCCTGTTCGCGATCGGCCTGTATATCGGTTTCTTTGTCGCGCCCATAGATGAAACTCAAGGCGAGTTCTACCGCATCATGTTCATCCACGTTCCGGCTTCCATCCTGTCGATGTTCCTCTACCTCGTCATGGCGGGCTACGCGGCCCTGGGACTGATCTTCAATACGCGCCTGTCGGCCATGATGGCTTCCGCCATCGCGCCCACCGGCGCGCTGTTCGCGTTCATTTCCTTGTGGACTGGCGCGCTGTGGGGAAAACCGACGTGGGGAGCCTGGTGGTTGTGGGACGCGCGCCTGACTTCCGAACTCATCCTGCTGTTTCTGTATCTGGGGTTCATCGCATTGCATGCCTCGATCGACGATCCGCGGCGAGCGGACCGTGCCGCGGCGCTGCTGGCCATCGTGGGTTCGGTGAACGTGCCGATCATCTATTTTTCGGTGAGATGGTGGAACACCCTGCATCAGGGCTCGACCATCAAATTCAGCGGCACCAGCATGCATATCGCGATGCAGCATGCCCTGTTCACGATGCTCGCTGCCTGCTGGTTGTATGCGATTGCGATCGTCCTGGCGCGGGTGCGCAGCATCATTCTCGAACGCGAACGCAATACGACCTGGATCAATGAATTGCCGGAGGTGCGGTCATGACACGGTGCGCGAATGCGATGGAGGTGCGGTCATGAATTTGGACATCTGGATGAGGGAAAATCCGTTTACCTATATCCTATGCGGCTCATATGCCGTTGCGTTGATCATTTTTGTGGTAGAAATCGCAATGGTCAAACACAAGAGGAAAATCACTTTGCAACAGGTTCGCCTGATGCGTAACGCAGGAGACGAGAAATAAATGAAACCGCGCCAGAAGAGATTTGTGTTCATCGCCGTCGCCGTCGCCGGAATCGCGGTGGCAGTCGGCTTGGTACTGTATGCGCTGAGGGGCAACGTCAACTTGTATTTCACGCCGACCCAGGTTTACAACAATGAAGTGCCAAGCGGGCGCAGTTTCCGCATCGGCGGCCTGGTCGAAGAGGGCAGCGTAAAGCGCGAAAAGGACGGCCTGACGGTAAATTTCGTGATCACGGACACGCACAAAAGCATTCCGGTCGTGTATAAAGGCATTCTTCCGGATTTATTCAAGGAAGGCAAAGGTGTTGTGGCGCAGGGCAAAGTAGCGGCCAACGGTGTGATGCTCGCCGACGAGGTGCTGGCCAAACACGACGAGAATTACATGCCGCCGGAAGCGGCCGATGCCTTGAAAAAGGCAAAAGCAGAGAACGCGGCCGATAAGGCTGCGGCCGCCATCGAGGCAAAAGCGTCAGTCGCTGTTCCGGTTGCCAAATAATTTACTGGGGGTTCCGACATGATTCCAGAACTTGGTCATTTTTCATTAATCATCGCGCTGTTTTTGGCGCTTGCCCTGGGTGTGCTGCCGATCCTCGGTGCCGCCCGCAATAACTCGGCATTGATGGGCCTTGCGCGCCCCTTGGCGTTCGGGCAATTCGTATTCATCGTGCTGGCTTTTGCAACCCTTGCCAATGCATTTCTGCACAATGATTTTTCCGTGTTGTATGTCGCAGAACATTCCAATTCGCAATTGCCGCTGCATTACCGGTTTGCCGCGATATGGGGCGGCCATGAAGGCTCGCTGCTGCTTTGGGTGACCATATTGTCGGTGTGGACCGCGGCCGTCGCCACATTCAGCAGGCACTTGCCGGAAGAGATGGTCGCGCGCGTGCTGGGCGTGATGGGATTGATCGCGGTGGGTTTCATCCTGTTCATGCTGCTCACCTCGAATCCTTTCGACCGCCTGTTGCCTGCTGCAGCCGACGGCCAGGAACTGAATCCGTTGCTGCAGGACCCTGGATTGGTGATCCATCCGCCGATGCTGTACATGGGCTATGTGGGATTCTCGGTCGCATTCGCATTCGCCATTGCCGCTCTGATGGGGGGGAAACTGGATGCCACCTGGGCGCGCTGGTCGCGTCCCTGGACCACCGTGGCATGGACCTTCCTGACCTGCGGCGTGATGCTGGGCAGCTGGTGGGCATACTATGAACTCGGCTGGGGCGGCTGGTGGTTCTGGGATCCGGTAGAAAACGCTTCTTTCATGCCCTGGCTGGTGGGCACGGCGCTGATCCATTCGCTGGCCGTCACCGAAAAGCGCGGCGCGTTCAAGAGCTGGACGGTATTGCTGGCGATC
>DATKAK010000134.1:0-46764 GCA_035498295.1 Gallionella sp.
TTGCACACTGAATGGCACTTATGACGGCAATGGAAGAAGCAACTTCTACATTCCTGATTTTGGCTACAACAAGATGATCAACGCGGACACCTCGCTGGGCGTCTCGGTGTTCGGCAATGGTGGCATGAACACCCAGTACAACACCAACCCGCTCGGCGCATTGGGAGCAGGCGGTAACCTCGGTATCAATTTGGAACAACTGTTCATCGCACCTACCTGGGCGATGAAGATCAACCAGAACAATGCGGTCGGTGTTGCGGTGAATCTGGCCTACCAGATGTTCAGTGCGACGGGGTTGGGGCCTTTTGACCAGCCAGGGTCCACAGAGTCACCGGGTTATGTCACCGACAATGGCACGGATACCTCTACAGGCTATGGCATAAGATTAGGCTGGACCGGGCAAGTCACACCTACAGTGACCGTGGGCGCGACCTACCAGAGCAAAACCAAGATGAGCAAGTTCGACAAATACAAGGGTTTGTTTGCAGAGCAGGGCAGTTTTGATATTCCCGAGAAATATGGCGTAGGCGTTGCCGTAAAAGCCATGCCGGAAACAACGGTCGCGTTCGATGTCGAGCGTATCAACTATGCGAAGGTTGCCTCCGTTGGCAACCCATTTACAGCTTTGCCCCCAGCATTTGGTGGAACAGGTACTCTCTTTGGCGCATCCGACGGTCAGGGCTTCGGCTGGCAGAACATCTCTGCATACAAACTCGGCGTAAGCCATGCTTACAGCTCGACGTTCACGCTGCGTGCGGGCTGGGATCATTGCGACGAGCCGATACCAAACAGCCAAACTATGTTGAATATCCTGGCGCCGGGCGTGGTGCAGGATCACTTGACACTGGGCGGAACTTGGACCCTGGCGGACAAATCGGAAGTGACTGTTGCCTATGTTCACGCGTTCAGCAAGACCGTCAATGGTTCCGGGTCTATCCCAGGAACTCCAGGTGGTGCGCCGTTGGGTGGTGGCGAAGCAAACCTGACCATGCACGAGGACTCGATCGGCATTGCCTACGGCTGGTAACCAACGATCTGATCGTTGCGCATCTGAAGCCCGCCATCGCAAGATGGCGGGTTTTTTATTGCCATCAAACTTGGCAGCAAATGTTGTGATCAGCTTGCCGCGATACGCTCGTGGTAACGCGCACGGTACAGCAGGCGCGGAGAGTCGGCATCGTCAACAAAGGCGGCGCGATCATGCAGCACGTTGTTGCACAGCAGCCCCATGCCGGGCTCCAGCCGGGTGCGGTAGATGTATGGCAACTTGGAATCCAGCAGCTTTTCCAATGCGGCGACCGCCGACAGCGTGACCGTATCCTGTTTCCAGGCTATGCTGCGGGTGCGCGCGGTATAGCGCATGTGCAAAGCGCCGCTTGCGGGGTCGAGCGAAAACACCGGGCCGGCCTGTGCGGCGCGCGCCACGCCGTATTCGTCCGTGCGTTCCGGTATCGTCATCGCGTCCGGTTCGGACAAAGCGCGGATGAAATCCGGATTTTCGTCGCGCAACATCAGGTAGGCGATCTCATGATCCATCAGGCGGTTCTCCCCGCCTTGTTCGGCGCTGTGCACGCAATGCAGGATCATGCCGCGCACCTGGCGCTCCGGCGGGTTGTAATAGCCGTCTGTATGCCATTTGATTGCACGGTCGGTATACGGGATGTAAGCCTGCCGCAGCTCGTCTTCATTGCTTACCGTTACGCGGGTGATGCCTTGTTCGCCCGCCAGCCAGTTCGCATCCAGGCTGGATAGACCGAACTGCAGCCCGAAGCGGCGCACGGCCTCTTCGTCTACGGTTGCGCTGCGAGTGGAATAAATCACCATGTTGCTGCGCATGCAACGATCCAAAAGCGCGGCGTGCTCGGCCTGGGTCAGCGCGAGAGGATCCTTGATTTCGACGATCAGCTCGCCGGTATCGGTGACGGTATCGGCGAGCTTTTGGTCGCGCCAGCGCAGATAGGCTTCAGTGTTGTCGAGATCAAAATGAGTTTGCATAACTGGGTTGCCGAAATGTGGTAAGGGTGTCTCGAAAAGTTCGACTTTTTTAAGCCGGGCAAGGCGCGATCAAAAAATTGCGACGACACATATACTTAATATGTTAGGAGTAATTTCTTGTGAACAACACGGCATGGCGACAAAAATCGGGCTTTACGGGATGCCCTTCAATCGCCGCTGGTAACTTTGCGGATGCGTGTTTGAGGAGGTTCTTTTGCGTACAGGTTCTTCATGGTTTTCTCCACCATGTCCACGGCCTCGGGCGCTTCGATGCTCATCATCTGGTCGATCACCCATTCGACATCTTTCTCATCCATGACTTCGCGCATGCAGAATGCGAGGTAGCGGGTGAATGCGAATTCGGGCCCGTCGCTCCCATAGTTGAAATCGGCATATTCACCCGCTCGCTGGTTGAGTTTGTCGATGAACTGCTGCTTGCGTTCCGCGATGCTGCCGTCCATCAACCGGCTTTGGTTTTCCGCCAGCGTCTCTGCGACGCGATTGGCCAGGGTGCTGGTGAACGCATATCTCGCCTCGGAAGACAATTGGCGGTGGGCAATGCGGTCCGCGACCTGGATCAGGAACACCAGGAATTCGGTCAGAAACGAGAAGTATTGCGTACCGATCGCGATCTCGAAATTCGCCCTGCGGGTATTCTTCAGCGCGTTGTCGGCGATGCGCCAGATCGTGAATGCCATTGCCCCGGCAATTTCTTCAGCGGTTTTTTCCCGGTCGCTTTTGAACCACTGGCTTTTGATACGCATGGCAGCAGAACCGGATTTCCGGTCAGCCCTTTTGCAGGAAAAACTCAAACTCGCCGGGACTCGCCTCGACAGTGCTGACGATCTTGATCCCCGTCGTGTCAGCCCAGCCGACGATGTCGGAACGGATGCCGGGACAATTGCTGACCAGCTTGAGTATTTCGCCTGTCTTCATCCCGTTCAGCAGTTTCTTCGCTTCCACGATAGGCCCCGGGCAGTGCACTCCGCGGATATCGAGTATCACGTTGGCCTTGTGCGCTTGTTGTTTGCCTTTCATCACGTAATAGCCCGTGCCGCCATCCGGCATCGCTTCGGTCTTCAATACTTTGTTGTTGGTCTGCTCCGCCCAGGCGAAAAGATCGTCCTTGGTGCCGGGACAGTCCGAGATCAGCAGCAGGACCTGCTCCTTCTTCAAATCATCGACCACGCGCTTGGCACCAAGCAACGGTGCGGGGCAGGTCAGGCCGCGCATATCCAGCTTTACATTTGCGTGCAAGTCTTTTGTGCTCATATTAGGTGTCCTAATCAATTGCCGAACGTAACGGTTTCAATAGCCGCCCTTACCGTAGGGCTGCGGCAGCCCGGCGACCTTTGCGCCTTGTTTCGCCGGACCGGTCGGAAACAAATCATACAGGGCTTTGCTGTCCGCCTCCGGCCAGAATTCATTGACGCCCTTGAGCATGTTGCGGAAGTTCGGCGTATGTCCGTGCTCGCGGTACTGGTCGCGCATATAGTTGATGATCTCCCAGTGTTTGGGCGTCAACTCGATGCCCTCTGCCGACGCAATCACATTGACCACCTCATCGCTGAAGTTTGGTTCCAATAGATAACCGTCATCATCGGTTTCAAGTTCGCTCCCTGCAACAATATATCCCATGACTGACCTCCGCTATACGTTATTAAAGTCTCAATCTTCGCTCAAGCCGGATATGACTTTGGAAGGTACAAAGATCCCACAACCGAATTGACGGCCGGTACCGAGCCCGACAAATTGCAAATGCAGCGATGCTTCCGCTTTGAGATCATGCACCACCAGGCTGAAACCCTGCATCGATTGACTGTCATCTCCGATGGTGCGCCGTCTCCCGCAGATCAGTTTGCCTTTGATTCCCATTTCACCCAGCTGTGCGCTGATATTTGCTACAAACTGCACTTCGTCGCTTGTGCCCGTCACCAGCTGCGCGTGTACAGTGGGGAAGGGGTAGATGGGGCGCGTTTTTGCCGCTCCCAGGCGTACGGATCGTCCGGTTATATAGAATTGCTGCCCGGACAGGCGCGCTGCTGTTGATCCTGCCAGTTTGGTCGGCAGGCGCATCACCATCTTGGCGCGTTTGGGCAGCAGCAGACCCTCCTTGTTGCCTGTTCCGCGCAATGGCATGACTCCGACCGATTCTTCTTCAGCGAGCTCCGGAGCAAGGCGTATCAATGCCTCCCATAATGCGAAGGGATAGGCGATCGGAAGTGTTCCGCCATCAAGATCGAACACCATGTCGATCATCTCCGAATTTGGGTCAGTCATTCGTCGTCTTTAGTCTGAACTGCCGCCCAGCGCTGCATCGCGGACGCCCACTGCTCGGCAGTAGCCGGGTCGATATCGAAAATCGTAAAACGTTTGCCTTCGCGTATGCGGATGCGTAACAAACTCATCCCGCCTTCGACGTGATCGATCTGTTGCAGTTCAATTTCCTGGCTGCCCAGGGGGACCTTGATTTTCGCTATTTCACTGACTTGTGCCATGATGATTGCCTCTCGCCCAGAACGATAGAAACGACCCGGAGGATATTCTGAACGAAACCTTATAGATTAGGTTAAGTCTATCGCTAATTCGCTTGATATTGAAATACTACCGGGGGAAGATGAAACACTACCCTTAAGGGTTATAGAAGATAGCCGCTATGGGTAATGGAATGCGCAAGGTTACATATCGTAGTATTCTAATACACCAATAAAGATGGGCGGGCCTGGTTTGAAATGGCACAGGCCTTACAGATTACACGTTCCCGCTCTGCCGGGTCATTTAATCGATTGCCAGCAGTAATCTCCAGGCAACGCGACTGAAAGGATAATTATTATGGCTAAGAAATTGCATGATACACCGAACCTTGATCAACTCGAGGATGGCCCATGGCCCAGTTTTGTGACTGGCTTGAAAGAACTGGCGAAAGACAAGGATTATGTGGTTGACCTGCTGGGTCAGCTGGAGACTTCGTACCAGACCAAGAAGGGATACTGGAAAGGCGGCACGGTCGGCGTGTTCGGCTACGGAGGCGGGATCATTCCCCGCTTTACCGAACTCAAGGACGATAAGGGCCAGCCTGTCTACAAGGATTGCGCGGAGTTCCATACGCTGCGCGTGATGCCGCCGGCCGGCATGCACTATGACACCAAAGTGCTGCGCGATATGTGCGATATCTGGGAAAGGCATGGCTCGGGCCTGATCGCATTCCACGGCCAATCGGGCGACATCATGTTCCAGGGTGCGACCACCGAAAACGTGCAAAAGGCATTCGACGAGATCAACGAACTTGGATTCGATCTCGGCGGTGCCGGCCCTGCGGTGCGCACATCGATGTCTTGCGTAGGCGCGGCGCGCTGCGAGCAATCCTGCTACGACGAAGCCAAGGCGCATCGCACCGTGTTGAACACCTTCCTCGACGACATACACCGTCCCTCCCTGCCGTACAAATTCAAATTCAAATTCTCCGGCTGCCCCAACGACTGCATGAATTCCGTGCAGCGCGCCGACATGGCGGTGATCGGAACCTGGCGCGACAATATCCGCACCGACGAAGCGCTGGCGAAGAAATGGTTTGCCAAGCACGGCATGGACGAGCTGGTGAATGACGTCGTTGCGCGCTGCCCGACCAAGACCTTCCAGGTCAAGGAACTCAAGAAGATCAAGAAAGGAGAGCATATCTCCAGTGTGGCGGTCAGCGAAACGCACGGCATCGAGATCGACAACCATGACTGCGTGCGCTGCATGCACTGCATCAATGTGATGACCGGAGCGCTGGCCCCCGGCAAAGACAAAGGCGCGACGGTCTTGGTGGGCGGCAAGCGTACCCTCAAGATCGGCGACCTGATGGGCACGGTGGTCGTTCCTTTCATGAAGCTGGAAACAGACGAAGACATGGAAAAGCTGGTCGATCTGGGCCAGCGCATCATCGACTTCTTTGCGGAAAATGCTCTTGAGCACGAACGTACCGGTGAAATGATCGAACGTATAGGCCTGGTCAATTTCCTCGATGCACTGGAGATCGAAGTGGATCCCAACATGGTGTCCACACCGCGCATGAATCCCTATGTCCGCACCGATGGCTGGGATGCGGAAGTCGCCAAGATCAACGCCAAGAAGCAAGCCGCCTGAGGAGACCTACCATGAATCAAGCAGTTCAAGAGAAGCCCGCGCAGAAACGCAAACCCAAGGAAACAGGCGTCCCTGACAACAAGAAATATCTCCACCCGCTGATGCTGAAGAACTACGGCCAGTGGAAATACCATGACCGCCCGCGCCCCGGTGTGTTGCATCATGTAGCTTACAGCGGCGACCAGATCTGGTCGGTGCGCGCAGGAACGCAGCGGCAGATGGACGTGGGCACGATCCGCCTGCTGTGCGATATCGCCGACAAGTTTGCGGAAGGCCATGTGCGTTTCACGATCCGTTCCAACATCGAGTTCATGGTGTCCAAGGCGGAAAAGGTCGATCCGCTGATCGCCGAACTGGAAAAGCACGGCTTCCCGGTGGGCGGCACCGGCAACTCGATTTCGATGATCGCGCACACCCAGGGCTGGCTGCATTGCGACATCCCGGGTACGGATGCTTCCGGCGTGGTCAAGGCGCTGATGGACGAGCTGATCGTCGAATTCAAGCGCGAGGAAATGCCCAACCGCGTGCATCTTTCGACTTCGTGCTGCGAGATCAACTGCGGCGGACAGGCCGACATCGCCATCATCGTACAGCATACCAAACCGCCGGTGATCAATCATGATCTGGTCGCAAACGTATGCGAACGCCCGACCGTCGTTGCGCGCTGCCCGGTTGCGGCGATACGCCCGGCGATGGTGAACGGCAAGCCTTCGCTGGAGATCGATGAGACCAAGTGCATGTGCTGCGGCGCCTGCTACCCGCCATGCCCGCCGATGCAGATCAACGATCCGGAAAATTCCAAGCTGGCGATCTGGGTGGGCGGCAAGAACTCCAACGCGCGCGGCAAGCCCACGTTCATGAAGATGGTCGCTTCCGGCTTGCCCAACAATGCGCCGCGGTGGCCCGAAGTCAGCGTAGTGGTGAAACGCATATTGCATGTCTACAAGGAAGATGCCCATCCGTGGGAACGGTTGGCGGACTGGATCGAGCGTATCGGCTGGCCGCGGTTCTTCGAGAAGACCGAGCTGCCGTTCACCAAGTATCTGATCGATGACTGGCGCGGTTCGCGCGCCACGCTGAACGCTTCGACTCATATCCGCTTTTAACCTGGAGCGAGCATGAAATTCGGTGTAGTCGTCAACGAAGGACCATATCAGCATCAGGCCAGCGATTCGGCCTACCTGTTCTGCAAGGCGGCCATTGCGAAAGGCCATGAAGTTTGGCGCGTATTCTTCTATCACGACGGGGTGAATAACGCCTCGAAGCTGACCGAGCCCCCGCAGGATGACCGCAATATCGTGAATCGCTGGGGCAAGTTCGCCGAAGAGCACAACGTGGATCTGGTGGTATGCGTGGCCGCCGCGCTGAGACGCGGCATCAAGGAAGAGAATCTGGCGAAAGGGTTCAGGATTTCCGGCCTCGGTCAGCTGGTCGAAGCCGGTATACAGACCGACCGCACCGTAGTGTTTGGCGATTAGGAGCAGGGCATGAGCGAAGAAAGCAACATCAAGAAATTCATGTTCGTCAACCGCAAGGCTCCCTACGGAACGATTTACGCGCTGGAGTCCCTGGAGGTCGTGCTGATCACTGCCGCATTTGACCAGGATGTATCGCTGGCATTTCTGGATGACGGGGTTTACCAATTGAAAAAGGGCCAGCAGACCAAAGGCATAGAGACCAAGAATTTTTCGCCAGCCTACCGCGCGCTGGAGGGATACGATATCGAGAAACTCTATGTCGAGAAGGAGTCCATGGATGCACGCGGATTGACGGAGGCAGACCTGCTGGTTGATGTCACCGTTCTGAGCGGCAAGGAAATGGGCGAGTTGATGAATCAGCAAGACGTGGTCTTGAGTTTCTAGGGAGAATCGCCAAATGCTGCACATCATCAACAAATCCCCGCTGACGAACAGCTCTCTCGACAGTTGTCTGCGCGTCGCCCAATCCGGGGATATTCTGCTGATCGAAGACGCGGTCTACGCCGCTACTTCCGGCAATGCATTCGAGGGTAAAATACGCGAGGCGATGAAGCGCTTCAAGATCCATGTTCTGCAGCCCGATCTTGAGGCGCGCGGACTGGCCGATCGCATGATTGCGGGAATATTGCCCGTGGATTACGGCGGCTTTGTCGATCTCACCACGACCAATAAAAACTGCCAATCCTGGCTTTAACGTTTAATCAATACAAGGAGAATCATCATGGCCACCATCGAAGTCGACGGAAAATCGTATGAAACCGACGAAGAAGGCTATCTCGTCAATCTTTCCGATTGGAACAAAGACGTCGCGGAATACATAGCGAAAACTGAAAACGTCGAAATGACGGATCAGCACTGGGAAGTCATCAATTTCCTGCGTGAATATTTCGAGGAATATCAGATCGCCCCGGCGGTTCGCGTGCTGACCAAGGCGATCGGCAAAAAGCTCGGCGCCGACAAGGGAAACAGCGAATACCTGTATGGCCTGTTTCCTTACGGCCCGGGCAAGCAGGCTTGCAAAATCGCAGGGTTGCCGAAGCCAACCGGTTGCGTCTGACGACCCAGACGGCTTGAGTGGATACTTTGCAGCCGACTCACGATGAGCACCCTATTCGCAATCCTGTTTTATTTTGCCGCCATGGTGTTTGTCGTGGGTTTGTACTACCGTATCAGCGTCTATACGCGCACTCCCGCACCGCTTAAGATTCCCACCACACCGGCACCCGTCACCACCGGGGGTGTGGTTCTGCGCATGGCGCGCGAGGTGTTCCTGTTTGAAAGCCTGTTCAAATCGAATCTGTGGACCTGGGGACTGGGGTGGATGTTTCACGCCAGCCTGGCCCTCGTGCTGTTGCGTCACTTGCGCTACTTCACCGAACCGGTATGGTCCTGGGTGGCGTTCATCCAGCCGTTCGGCATGTACGCGGGCTTTACCCTGGTGCTCGGCGCCGCGGGGCTTTGGGCGCGGCGTATATTCGTCGAGCGCATCCGCTACATCTCCACACCTTCCGATCACCTGATGCTGGCGCTGTTCCTGGCGATCGGATTGTCGGGTCTGGTGATGAGATTCGTCGCGCATGGCGACGTGATCGCCGTGAAGGGATTCATGCTCGGCCTGATGTATTTCGATTTGCAGCCTCTGCCTTCCAGTATCGGGCTTTATGTGCATCTGTTCCTGGTCGCTGTGCTGTTGATGATCTTCCCGATCAGCAAGCTGCTGCATGCGCCGGGGTTGTTCTTTTCCCCGAGCCGCAATCAGGCGGACGATTCACGCGAGAAACGCCATATCTCCGCATGGGCAAAACAATTGGAATCCCGGCAAATGGAATCCGGAGGCTGACATGGCAGAGATCGCCGCTCCGGCCTACCGTGTTATCCCTATCATCCCGGCATTGAAGCCGGGGGCGATGGAGGGTAGCGGGCCGTTTGTCGCGAACGACAAGATCCAGGAAGCGCTCGGATTTCCCGGCCAATTGGTCGAAGACTGGCATGATCGTGCGATCGCCAGGATGGGCGAGTTGCTGGGCAAGTACCGCTCGCTCAAGGTGTACATGGATTCCTGTGTGCATTGCGGAGCCTGCTCGGACAAGTGCCATTACTTCATCGGCACGCAGGACCCGAAAAACATGCCGGTCGCGCGGCAGGATCTGATGCGCAGCGTCTACCGCCGCTACTTCACCCTGCCCGGGAAACTGTTCCCCAGGCTGGTCGGTGCGCGCGACTTGACCCGCAATGTGCTGGACGAGTGGCACAACTATTTCCACCAGTGTTCCGAATGCCGGCGCTGCTCGGTGTTCTGTCCGTATGGCATCGATACCGCCGAAGTCACCATGGCGGCGCGCGAGATCCTCGATTCCGTCGGCTACGGCCAGAAGTATGATAATGAGATCATCGGCAAAGTCCACAAGATCGGCAATAACCTCGGCCTGCCCGGACCCGCGCTGCAGGATACGCTGGAGGGACTGGAAGAGGATGTCAAGGAAGATACCGGGATCGATGTGCGCTTTCCGCTTGATGTCGAAGGTGCGGAGGTGCTGTTGATCACGCCGTCCGCCGATTTCTTTGCCGAGCCGCATATCGACAGCCTGATCGGTTATGGCAAGGTGTTCCATGCCACCGGCACCAGCTGGACGCTCTCATCGATGTCTTCCGAGGCGGCGAACTTCGGCATGTTCATCGGCAATTACGAGCAATTGCGCAAGGTCGCATTGCGCATCCGCCAGGCTGCGCTGGATCTCGGCGTCAAACGCATCGTGGTCGGCGAGTGCGGCCACGCGTGGCGGGTCGCCTACAGTTTCTGGAACACCCTGACCGGAGTCGGGGATGGCGCGGACCTGGGCGACAAGTTCGCGATGATGCTGCAGAAGCAGCTCGATCACCGATACAAACAGCCCACGCATATCTGCGAATTCACCTGGGACCTGATCGAACGTGGCGCGTTGTCGTTCGACAAGGAAGCCAACGACAAGCACATCGTCACCTTCCATGATTCCTGCAATGTGGCGCGCGGTTCGCGCATGGGCGATTATCCTGGCGGGCAGTTCGACATCCCGCGCAACATCATCAAGGCGGTCGCCAACCATTTCGTCGAGATGGATCCGAATACGACGCACGAACGGACATTCTGTTGCGGCGGCGGCGGCGGTCTGCTGACGGATGATCTGATGGATCTGCGCGTGAAGGGCGCATTGCCGCGCATGGAAGCATTGCAGCAAGCAGTCGACCAGCACGGGGTGAATTTCCTGGCGGTCATATGCGCGATATGCAAGACGCAATTCTCCAAGGTGATGCCATATTATGGATTTGACCGGAGCATGGTAGGCGGTGTCCACCAATTGGTAAGCAATGCGATCAAACTGGGTGCGAAATAACTATTTACTGGAGGCAGGCGATGTCATCAACAACTGAATCAACCCAAAAATTAACTTTCCGGCGCTATAAAGACGGTGACAACAAGATCCGTCGCCTGAACGAAAAGATATTCCAGGCCAGCTATACCTACAAGTGCCCGACCTACATCCAGTCTACCCCCCCGTGCCAGGGCAGCTGCCCCGCGGGCGAGGATATCCGCGGCTATCTGGCTATCGCGCGCGGCACCGAGAAGCCGCCGGTCGGCGCAGACGGCAAGCCGACCATGCCCTGGCAGGAATATGCCTGGCGCCGTTTGACCGAGGCCAACCCGTTTCCATCGGTGATGGGCCGGGTTTGCCCCGCGCCGTGCGAGACCGGATGCAACCGCAATGCGCTGGAGGACCATGTCGGCATCAATTCGGTGGAGCACTTTCTGGGTGAATATGCGATCGCCAACAAGCTTGCATACACCAAGACAGCACAACCGACCGGCAAGAAAGTCGCGGTCATCGGCGGCGGCCCAGCCAGCTTGTCGTGCGCCTACCAGCTTGCCCTGAAAGGGCATGAAGTCACCGTGTTCGACGAGCACGAGCATCTCGGCGGCATGATGCGCTACGGCATTCCCGGCTTCCGCACACCGCGCGAGGTGCTGGATGCAGAGATCAAGCGCATTACCGACCTGGGCGTCAAGACGCGGATGAAATGCCGCGTGGGCACGGACATCACGATGGAACAGATCCGCAAGGAATTCGACGCGGTGTTCCTCGGTATGGGTGCACAGGCCGGACGCGCTTTGCCGGTCGCCGACAGTGTTGCGCCCAATGTGGTGACGGCGACGGCCTTCCTGAAGGCTTTCAACGACGGCCGCTTGCAGCATGTCGGCAAGCGCGTGGTCGTGGTCGGCGGGGGCGATACCTCGATTGACGTGGCCACGGTTGCGCGGCGCCTCGGCCATCTCGAAGAATCCAAACCGACGGATTTCGAACAGGCCATCGCAGGACAGGTGGCGCATGATGTGGCCCACATATCGGCCAAGCAGGGGGCCGATGTGACGCTGACCTCGATCTTCCCGATCGACAAGATGCAGGCGAACAAACACGAGATCGAGCAGGCGCTCGCGGAGGGTATCGCGATACGCGGCGGTTTGGCGCCGATCGGCATTGTGCGCGGTGCAGACGGGCGCGCGAGCGCGTTGCGCGTTTGCGAGTGCGAGGCAAAGATGGCCGGCGGAAAACTGGAGGTCAAGAATATCGAGGGGACCGAGCAGGATATACCGGCTGACCTGATCGTGTCCGCGATCGGCCAGGCGGTGGACTTCACCGGGCTGGAAGAATTCAACAATGGCAAGGGCGCGGTCACGGCGGACCGCAATTATCTGGTGGCCGGACAAAAAGGGGTGTTTGCCGGCGGCGACATCATACGCCCGCATCTGCTGACCACCGCGATCGGTCATGGCTCCATCGCGGCGGACGGCATACACAATTATCTGCTGGGCAAAGACCTTGAAAAGCGCCCCAAGATCGATGCGCACCAATTCGATTTGATGCGCAAGATGGTGGAGAAGGGACTCGAAGTCAAGGAGGTGCACGAACCATTGCGTGGCACCTGCAGCACAAATGTAGCGGTGCACAACTTCGACAACCGTTCCGATCGATATGTGATCCCGCACGACAAGCTGTTCCTGGGACACTTTTCCATCGTTGCGCGCAACCGGCGCAACATCATCACGCTGACCAAGGAATCCGCGCTGGGCAATTTTCAAGACAGACTGGGCGTACTCAGCCAGGAAGAGACGGTGGCGGAAGCCAAGCGCTGCATGAGTTGCGGCATGTGTTTCGAATGCGACAACTGCGTGGTGTACTGCCCGCAGACCGCGGTGTTCCGGGTCAAGAAGAATCAGGCCACCCTCGGGCGTTACGTCGATACCGATTACAACAAGTGCATCGGCTGCCATATTTGCGCGGATGTGTGCCCGACGGGATACATTCAGATGGGCCTAGGCGAGTAATGTCGAATTTCTGCAAAAGTGGCTGTGACGGCGCATTGCGGCGTTACGCGATGCTCACTTCCTCGCCTACCTGCAAGGTATGTCTCGGTCGTTGTGCGTCGCGCGTCTTGCACTGGCCCTCGCGACACGTTACCGCAGAGCGGCAGTTTGCGGGAGCGAGGGCCGTCAGCCAATCCCGCACCAGATGCTTCGCACGCCGTGTCTTGGCTACTACCCGTCTCGCCGACTTTTTCAGAGCTTCTCAGAAATATATTGCAGCATTTGCGGTGCTGTTAGTTTTGATCCCGGCTCAGGCTGCCACGGAAAGCTATGGCATGCCCAAGCTGGATATCGGCAAAGGCGGCCACTGTGTGGCGGATCCGCAGTGGATGCGCGTGAACCACATGAAGGTGCTTTTCCAGCAGCGCGACGAGACGGTACGCCTGGGCATACGCGACGGGAAATACAGCCTGAAGAATTGCGTCGAGTGTCATGCCAGCCTGCGCGATAACAGCGTGATCGGGCGTGCCGATAGTTTCTGCGAAGGGTGCCATCGCTACGAAGCGGTCAGGATCGATTGCTTTGAATGTCATTCCAGCAAGCGCAGCTCCGCCCTGGCGCAGCAGGAGTCCAAATGAGCGATACGGATGTTCAACGCAGACAGTTCCTGAAAACCTCGGTCGGGGCGGCGGCGGTCGCCATTGCACCGGGGATGCTGTTGTTTGATATGGCGCACGGCAAGTCCGAGCCGGTTTCGAGCAAGGTGCGCTGGGGCATGCTGATCGACACCGCGAAGTGCGCGACCGGCTGCGATGATTGCGTGCAAGCGTGCAACAAGGAGAACGGCTTGTCCGGAGGACTGAGCCCGACCGATTCGCAATGGATGCGCAGGGTGGATCTCAGGGACATGCGCAACGGGCGCGAATTGTCCCTGCCGATGATGTGCCAGCATTGCGCGGAGCCGCCTTGCGCCGACGTATGCCCGACCGGCGCGTCCTTCAAACGCGCCGACGGCATCGTACTGGTCGACAAGCATATCTGCATCGGCTGCCGTTACTGCATGATGGCCTGCCCGTACAAGGCGCGCTCGTTCGTGCACGAACCGCTGCATGACCAGAAGCCGGATGTGCCGCGCGGCAAGGGTACGGTGGAAAGCTGCACGATGTGTGTGCACCGCGTGGACAAAGGCCAGCAGCCCGCCTGCGCGGAAGCCTGCCCGAACAAATCCATCCTGTTCGGAAATCTCAACGACCCTGAAAGCGAGATCTCCAAAAAGATCCGTACTGTCGCATCTACCCAGATCCGCGCCGACCTTGGGTTGAATACCGGCATACGTTACCAGGGGATATAACCGATGGCCGGCCACTCTCCGCTGCAGTTCAAAAACAGATTCTTCTACGCACTGCTTGCTGCTGGGGGAGCGGTTGTGTTGGCGGGTTTGTATGCTGCGCATATGATGGAGGAACATGGCCATATCATCACAGGCATGAATAACCAGATCGTCTGGGGGCTTCCCCACGTGTTTGCCATTTTCATGATCGTTGCAGCCTCCGGGGTACTGAATGTCGCTTCGATCGGGTCGGTATTTGGCAAAGCGGTATACAAGACCAGGGCGCCGCTTGCCAGCCTGCTTTCCATCGCGCTGCTGGCCGGGGGATTGATGGTATTGATGCTCGACCTCGGGCGTCCCGAGCGCGTCATTATCGCGGCGACCTACTATAATCCAACTTCGGTGTTTGCATGGAATGTGCTGCTGTATTCGGGCATGTTCGCCGCGGTGGCGATTTATCTCTGGACCATGATGGAGCAGCGCATGAATCCGTGGTCCAAGCCGGTCGGTTTCGTGGTATTCGCATGGCGGTTCATACTCACCACCGGCACCGGACTGATATTCGCCTTTCTGGTGGCCAGGCAGGCCTATGGCTCTGCGTTGCTGCCGCCGATGTTCATCGTCATTTCCTTTGCCTGGGGAATGGCGGTGTTCCACGTTGTACAGTCGGCGATTTATGCATGGAACGGCAAGGCGCACACACCCGAGATCGTGAAGCGCATGAAGAATCTGCTCGGCCTGTTCATCATCGGCGCTTTGTATCTGGTTGCGGCTTATCACCTGACCAATCTTTATTTTGCCCGTCAAACCGGCTTCGAGCATTTCATACTGGTGGATGGCGGGATCTACCCGCAACTGTTCTGGTGGGGTTATGTCGTGCTCGGCAATCTGCTGCCGCTGGCGCTGATCATTAATCCTGGATCAGACAAGACCAAGAGTGTGATCGCGGCTTCTTTGCTGGTGATACTGGGAGGTTTTGCCTTGCTGTATGTGTTCATCATCGGCGGGCAGGCTTACCCGCTGGACATCTTCCCCGGCTATGAGGTCAAGAGCAGTTTCGGCGATGGCCAGATCGGCCTGTATCAGCCCTCGCTGCCTGAATTCCTGTTGGGCTGCGGCGGACTGGGCATTGCTTTTCTGATCACCATGGTCAGCATCCGGGTGCTGAATTTCATTCCGTATGACAAACCCTATATCGCCGGCCACAGGGCATCCGATTAATCACGCCATGAACCGATTGCTGATTTCCGCAGCGCACAAGTCATCCGGAAAAACGATGGTCAGCATAGGCTTGTGCTCTGCATTGAGCAAACGCGGACACGTCGTTCAGCCGTTCAAGAAAGGCCCGGACTACATCGATCCGATGTGGCTCAGTCTGGCATCCGGAAACGGGGCCGCCGGACGAGCCTGCCGCAACCTCGATCTTTACCTGATGGAGCGCGACGAGATCCTTGATACTTTTGCCCGCCACAGCGCGGAAGTGAATCTGGTCGAAGGCAACAAGGGCCTTTATGACGGCCTGGCGCTCGACGGCAGCAACAGCAACGCCGCTCTGGCCAAGCTTCTGGACCTGCCGGTGTTCCTGGTCATCGACGCACGCGGAATGACGCGCGGAGTCGCTCCGCTGATACTCGGCTATCAGGCCTTCGATCGCGACATCGATATAGCCGGTGTCATACTCAACAATCTCGGCGGCAGCCGCCACGAGGCCAAACTGCGAGCCGTAATCGAGCACTATACGGATGTGCCGGTAGTCGGCGCGATCCACCACGATGAGAGGCTCGGCATCATCGAACGCCATCTCGGGCTGATGCCCAGCAACGAATCCCATCTTGCCGCGGCCAAGATCAAACAGATCGGCGAGGCGATCGCGGAACAGGTCGATCTGGACAAACTGCTCGCGCTATCGCAAAAGGAACCGTTGAACGTTCCGCGCAAAGCCGGCGTGACGCGGCTTCCCTGCGGCGAGCAGGTACGCATCGGCATCGCTCGCGACCGCGCCTTCGGCTTCTATTATGCCGATGATCTCGACGCGCTGGCGGCGGCGGGAGCGGAACTGGTGCCATTCGATGCGTTGCGCGATACGCATCTCCCCGAAGTGGATGCGCTGTATATCGGCGGCGGCTTTCCCGAGACATGTGCGGCTGAACTGGAAGCCAACAGCGCGCTGCGTGGACAGATCAGGCAAGCCATCGAACACGGCATGCCAGTGTATGCCGAATGCGGCGGATTGATGTATCTGTCGCGCAGCATCGAATATCAGGGAAGAGCTTATCAAATGGTCGGCGCGATACCCGGCGATGTGAAGATGCATGACAAGCCGGTCGGGCGCGGATATGTGCATCTCAGGGAAGATGAAGCGCATCCGTGGCCGCGCCCCAATGCGCCGGCTAAACAAATCAAGGCGCATGAATTTCACTATTCCAGTCTGGAGAATCTTCCGCCGGATACTCGCTTCGCATATCATGTCGAGCGCGGTCACGGCATAGACGGTAAGCGTGACGGTCTGATCATTCATAACCTGCTGGCTTCCTATACCCATCTGCGTACCATCGGCAGCTGCTACTGGGCGACCCGCTTCGTAGCATTCATTCAGGATAAATTGGAACATATTCATTTACAATCAGTAAATTCAAACAGATTCATAATATGACACATGAACATTTTCAAGCCGCCATCTCAGCCTTTGACCAAGCCAATATGGAAGACCCGAACAAGGAGATGGCCAACGGCAAGGAATATCCCAAGGAACTTCTCTATGCACAGCGCATGAGCGAAATGCTGGAACGCTACGCGCCAGAAGCCTCCGAGGCGGTGAAACTCGCGGTGCGTGCCCAGCACATCCAGCGCTGGAAGACCCCGCGCAACAGCTATCCGATGGACAAGCAAGGATATCTGCAATGGCGTACCGGGCTGTACAAGTTCCACGCCGACACCGCCGGCGATCTCATGAAGCAGGCAGGCTATGATGAAGAGATGGTGGAACGCGTCAGGAAGATCGTCGGCAAGAAAGGCCTGAAGGTCAATCCGGAGACACAGATGATGGAAGATGTGGTGGATCTGGTGTTCCTCGAACATTACCTGAGCGGATTTGCCGCGCAACACCCGGAATACGATGAAGCGAAGTGGATCCCGATCATTCGCAAGACCTGGGAGAAGATGTCAAAGCGCGCGCATGAGTTCGCGCTGTCCGGCAAGATCAAGCTGCCCGAAGCGCTGGCGCCGCTGATCCTGAAAGCGGTGCAGTAAATGGATTATCTGCCGATCTTTGCCGATGTCAGAGGCAAGCTGTGTCTGGTGGTCGGCGGCGGCGCAGTCGGTACGCGCAAGGCCGGTGTATTGCTGGAAGCAGGCGCGAGCGTGCGAATGGTTGCGCCGCAGATCGAGCCTTCCATGTTAAAACAACAGCGCGTCGAAGCGATCCCCACTCGTTTCGAAGCGCATCACCTCGATGGGGTGACGCTGGCGATCGCCGCAACCAACGATCGCGGCGTCAACCGGCAAGTGTCCGATGCGGCGCGCGCGCGCAACATTCCGGTGAATGTGGTGGACGATCCCGAGCTGTGCAGCTTCATCATGCCCGCCATCCTGGACCGTTCGCCGCTGATGGTGGCGTTCTCCAGCGGCGGCGCCTCGCCGGTGCTGACGCGCATGATGCGCGGCAAGCTGGAAACCATGATTCCGCAGAACTACAGCCGCCTCGCAGCTTTCGCGGAACGCTTCCGCGAACTGGTGAAGCAGCGCGTGACCAATCCGTTGAAGCGCCGCATCTTCTGGGAGAACGCGCTGGAAGGCGTGATTGCCGAAAAGGTGCTGACTGGCGATGAAGACAGTGCCGAGAAGATGATGCGAAGGATGCTGGCGGACGAGGACAACATCAAACACGGTGAAGTGTATCTGGTCGGTGCCGGGCCCGGAGATCCGGATCTGCTGACTTTCCGCGCCTTGCGCCTGTTGCAGAAAGCCGATGTGGTGGTCCACGACAACCTGGTGTCCAAGCCGATACTCGACATGGCGCGGCGTGATGCCGAGCGCATCTATGTCGGCAAGAAGCGCAACGACCACACCTTGCGTCAGGAAGAGATCAACGAACTGCTGGTGCGCCTGGCCGGAGAGGGCAAGCGCGTGTTGCGCCTCAAGGGCGGCGACCCGTTCATATTCGGGCGCGGCGGAGAAGAGATCGAGACACTGGCCGAACATGGAATCCCGTTTCAGGTCGTGCCCGGCATCACCGCAGCATCGGGCGTCGCAGCTTATGCCGGTATTCCGCTGACGCATCGCGATCATGCACAATCCTGCATATTCGTGACCGGTCACTTGAAGGACGGCAGCATGAATCTCGATTGGGATGCGCTGGCCCGCCCGAAGCAGACCATCGTGGTTTATATGGGGTTGCTGGGGCTGGAAAAACTGTGCGCAGAGCTTGTCGCGCATGGCATGCCGGACAGCACGCCTGCCGCGATCGTTCAGCAGGGCACCACGCAAAACCAGCGCGTTGTCACCGGCACGCTGGCGACGCTAGCGGCGATCGCTCAAAGGGAAAATCTTCATGCGCCGACCTTGATCGTCGTTGGCGGAGTGGTCACGCTACGGGAGAAACTGTCCTGGTTCAAGCCCGAGAAGATCGAACATGCGGAAAAAGTCGAAATCCATGGAAAAAAATTCGAGAGGGAAACATTATGAATAAAGCGGCGTTTGCGGGCGTGCTGTTGTCGGTATTCTGTCTGGCCGGAATCGGCAATGCCCATGCAGATAACGAGCGGCTGAAACCGTTCGTGCTCGCATCGAAAGGAACAGGAACGGTCGCCGAGAAAGCCGAACAGGCAAAATCCGCTTTGACCGCCGCGGGCTTTTCGGTAGTCGGGGATTATTCGCCCTATCCGGATGCCGAGATACTGGTCGTGACCGATGACGAACTGAAACAGAATGCCGCGGCCTCGGAACATGGCGGCTTTGGCGCGATGCAAAGGATTGCAATCACCAGGTCGGGCGACGAAGTGCAAGTGAGCTATACCAATCCCGTCTATATGGCGAACATATATCGCATGAAAGGCGATCTGGGCAATGTCTCCGCGCATCTGGGCAAGGCGCTGGGCAGGATGGAAGAGTTCGGTTCCGAGAAGGGGCTGACCGCGAGCCAGGCGCGCAAATACCATTACATGATCGGCATGGAATATTTCGACGAGCCGAGTTTGCTGGCTGAATATCCAACCTACGAAGAGGCCGCACAGTCCGTGGATGCGAAGCTGGGCGCCAACAAGAACGGCGTCAGCAAAGTCTATCGCGTGGACATACCCGGAAAACAGGAATCCGTGTTCGGTGTCGCGCTCAAAGCGCCGACCGAAGCTGACAAATACATGGACGACAAGTTCATCATGAGCGAGATCGATTTCCACGATGTCAAATCTACCGCCCATCTGCCCTATGAGGTACTGGTATCCGGAAACAAGGTCTACGCGTTATATGCGCGTTTTCGCATCGCGATCAATTTTCCGGACCTGAGCATGATGGGCAAAAACAGCTTCATGAACATCATGAAGACCCCCGATGCGATCCGGGATGTTTTGAAGAAGACGGTACAGCAATAAACGGCGACAGATTTGAAATTTTCATACGGGAGTTTGGAATGGCTGAAAGCGATACGTTGGGCGATGCCGATCGCCGCAATTTTCTGATCAAGGTGACTTCTGCGGTGGGCGGTGCGGGCGTGGTTGCGGCAGCGGTGCCGTTTGTGGCGAGCATGAACCCGAGCTCGGACGTGCTGGCCAAGGCCACGACCGAAGTGGATCTGTCCGGCATACCGGAAGACGGCGTGCACACGGTCGCCTGGCAGGGCAAGCCGGTATTCATATTTCACCGCAATCCGGAAGAGATCAAGGCGATGGAGGCATCGGACGGCGGATTCGACCCGCAGCCTGACAAGGACAGGGTGAAGCGGCCGCAATGGCTGGTCGTGGTCGGGATCTGCACGCATCTGGGATGCGTGCCGAACAAGGAAGGCCCGGGCTGGACCTGCCATTGCCACGGCAGCCAGTATGACGACAGCGGCAGGGTCGTGCGCGGCCCCGCCCCGCACAATCTGGCGGTGCCACCCTACCATTTCATCGCGGACGACAAGATCATCATCGGCGAGGCCTAGGAGACGACTATGGCGAACAAGCTCATCAATTGGATAGACCGGCGTTTCCCGTTCAGCAGTTTCATCAAGCATGATCTGACCGGCTATCCGACACCGCGCAATCTGAGCTATTGGTGGAATTTCGGTTTCCTGGCCGGATTTGTGCTAGTGCTGCAGGTCGCCACGGGCGTCTTTCTGGCGATGCACTACAAGGCGGATGTCACGCTGTCGTTCGACTCCATCCAGCACATCATGCGCGATGTGAATTACGGTTGGCTGCTGCGTTTCATGCATGCCACCGGTGCGTCGGCATTCTTTCTCGTGATCTACATCCACATGGCGCGTACGCTGTATTACGGCTCTTATCGCGCGCCGCGCGAACTGATGTGGTGGACCGGACAGGGATTGCTGTTGTTGCTGATGGCGACCGCCTTTATGGGCTACCTGTTGCCCTGGGGGCAAATGTCTTTCTGGGGTGCGACAGTGATCACCAATCTGTTCCGCGCCACGCCGTTCATCGGCGACCAGGTGGTGGTCTGGTTGCGTGGCGACTACGGCGTCGGCGATGCGACGTTGACGCGCTTCTTCTCGCTGCATTATTTGCTGCCGTTCCTGATCATCGGCGTGGTTATCGTGCACCTGATCGCGCTGCACACCGTTAAAAGCAGCAATCCGAGCGGCATCGATCTTGCGGCCAGGGACAATATCCCGTTCCATCCCTATTTCACGATCAAGGATTTTTTCGGATTGGGTATATTCTTGATTGTGTATTGCATCTTCGTGTTCTTTTTTCCGGACAGCCTGATCGAGCCGGCCAACAACATTCCCGCCAATCCGTTGCAGACCCCCACGCACATCGTACCCGAATGGTATTTTCTGCCGTTCTATGCGATCTTGCGTTCGGTGCCCAACCTGGTCGGCGGCGTGGTGGCGATGGGGTTGTCGGTGATGATGTTCGCGTTCATGCCGTTCCTGGACCGGTCCCGCATACCGGGCGGCGCCAGCAATCGACCCATGGTCAAGCTGGGGTTCTACCTTTTTATTCTTAACATGCTGGTGCTGGGTTATGTCGGCGCCACCCCTCCGACCAACCGGACCATCCTGATCGGGCAGATCGCGACACTTTGCTACTTCGGCTCGTTCCTGTTGATCCCTAATATTTCCAAGGCGGAAGAACGATGGCTGATCAGGCGCGGGCTGTCCCCCGAAGTGCAGGCCTTAATTGATAGCGAGGAGAAAGAAAAGGAAAAATCGAAACATCCCTTCCGTCGCCGCAAGGAGGACATGGCATGAGAACCCTGATTGCTTTAGTGTTCTTTTGCTTTTCTTTCTCGCCGGTCTGGGCCGAAGAAGCGATGCTGGAGGATGCACAGGTGGACACCAGCCTGCCCACGGTCGAGCGCGGCGTCGAAGATCTGATGAACAACTGCCACAATTGCCATACGCTCAAGTACATTCATTTTCGCGATCTGGCCAAATTCGGCATTGAGAGGAAGAAGATCGACGAGTGGCGCGGCGACCAGACGATGGATGCTCCGCTTGCCAGCCTGATGTCTGACGAGGTTGCAATGCAATCGTTTGGATTGGTACCGCCTGATCTCAGCCTGATGACCAAGGCGCGCGAGGGCGGAGCCGACTACGTGTATTCCTACCTGCTGGGCTATTACAGCACACCGGACGGAGAGACCAAGAACCATATCTTCCCCGAAACGAAGATGCCGGACCCGCTCGGGATCAGCACCACGACCGACCACGCGCAGCGCGAAGAGATCAGGAAAACGGCGCACGACATCGTCTCTTTCCTGTCGTGGGCAGCGGATCCGCATGAGCAGGAGCGGCGCTGGCTGGGTTATTACGTGATCGGCTATCTGCTCATCCTGACCGGGCTGCTGTATTTCGTGAAGAACCAAATCTGGGCCAGGCTGAATTGATGGACATTTGGTAGCGGCAACGCACATAGCATATTGGACGGCTACGCAATATACGATAATATTTTTATGCAGCGATGACCATAAGGAGCGAGATATGAAAAACTTCACGATACTTGGCGGTGCCATGCTGGTCCTGCTTGCGCTTCCTGCGCTGGGCGCACCGACGAAGGGGGAAGTCAGCTACAAGAAGGATGTCGTTCCCATCCTGCATGACTATTGCCTGAGTTGCCACCAGCCGGGCGGCAAGGGCTACGAAAAAAGCGGGCTGGACATGCGCACCTACGACAGCCTGATGAAGGGCACCAAGTTCGGGTCTGTGATCAAGCCGGGAGACAGCTTTACCAGCATCATCATCCAGGTGATCGAAGGGCGCGTACATGAATCGATCAAGATGCCTTTTGGAATGAGCGGCGGCCTGGCCAAGGACAAGATCGAGGTATTGAAGAGGTGGGTGGACCAGGGTGCAAAAAACAACTGAGAACTGTGAGCGGTGGCGATATTGGTGCCTGAAGGAATTATAAATGTCTGGAGATTTGGTTGAAGCTGTGAAGAAAGGCGACGTCGAGCCGGTACGCCGCTTGCTGGCTGCCGGGGCTGACGTCAATTCCCGCGACAGCGAAGGCGCGACGCTGTTGATGATCGCTGCCCACGCGGGCAATCTGCCGTTGGTCGCGGCATTGATCGTGGCAGGCGCAGATGTGAATGCCAGCGATGAGCGCGGTTGGACGCCGCTGATGAAGGCAGCCTATAACGCCGAACTGGACCGGGGGTTCGCGGATGTCGCGCAGGCGCTGATCGACGCGGGTGCGAACGTCGAGGCGCCGATAGGCTTTGGCGTGCGACCCTTGATGCTGGCGGCCGGCTACGGCGAGACCGCGGTGGTCGAAGCGCTGCTGCGGGCCGGCGCCGACGTGACGGCGCGCAACGACGGCGGCCTGACCGCGCTGATGATGGTGAAACAGAAGCATTACGTCGACGTGATCAATCTGTTGCACGAAGCGGAGCGGGACGCCGGTGTCGGCGAGGGCAGTTGCGCGAGCAAGAACGCACCCGGATCGAATGTCGTGACTTTCCTGAAACCGAAAGCCAGGCCATGATCGTTCGATAATTGCCGGCCACATCAAGCCTTGGCCGCATCAATCCATAAGGATGGAAATGCCCTATTTCGTTTACAAGATCTTTGATACCCCGATACGCCGCCTGGAAAAACTGGAGCAGCACGAAGCGTTCCGTGCCGCGTCGGACCGCGCCAAGCAACTTCGCAGCGAGCTTGGCAGTGACGCATCGTGTACAATCAAGGTGATCTTTGCCGAAAACGAGCTGCATGCCGAGGATCTGCTCAACCAGGTGCGCGCGCCGGCGCCGAACCCCCAGGATGATTGAATAGGGACGATTGAACCGGCATGATTAAGGGTACCGACTGCAAGCGCAATGGATGAAACGTCATACCGGCAGATATTGTCCGCAACCATCCAGGGAGCCTGCCCGTTCGAAAAATCCATACTTTCCAGTTGCTCCGCCTGCTCGAAAGCGGACAAACGCAATATCGCCGAACGCGAAGCCGTGGCCTGCAATGACAGGGAAGCGCTGGATCGCTGTATTGCGTTGCGGGACCTGCTGAGGCACAACTTCAGTTTCGCATTGGGCAGGCTGCATATCGACGGGCCATTGCCGCACGCCCAGGAAATGCGCGTCCAATGCGGCGGCCTGAGGGGATTGCAGTACGCACTGGATGAAAGCGACGAGGTGCGCGATGTGTCCGCGCTGGTGACACTGGCACAGCAGAAGTTCGGCGGATTGGCCGATTTCCCTTATTCCATGATCGTGCAGCGGGCGAATATCGTTTACAAAGGTAGATAGCATGTCAGCGCAACCCACGGAAATAAAATTGCACCAGCAGTCGCGCATGCTCGAGATCGCGTTCGACGACGGCTCCGCTTTTCAACTGCCCTGCGAGTACCTGCGCGTATATTCGCCGTCGGCCGAGGTTGCAGGCCATGGTCCAGGACAGGAAGTGCTGCAGGTGGGCAAGAAGAATGTCGGGATCACCGCTCTGGAACCGGTCGGGAGCTATGCGGTGCAGATCAATTTCGACGACGGCCACGACACCGGCCTCTTCACTTGGGAATATCTATACAAGCTCGGCAAGAACCAGACTGTCTTGTGGCAGGAATATCTGGACCGGATGGAAGCCGCGGGTGCCAGCCGCGAACCCGCACCCGGCAAGAAAAAATAATCCGAAAATACCCGACAATAACAGTCGGCTTAGTTTAAAATGCCGGGTCCGGAACCTTGAATGTTGAATACAGGAGCAAGTGATGAGCTTTAGCGATACAGATGTGCAGGGCGCGTTGAAGAACCTGATCGACCCGAACACCAAAAAGGATTTCGTCAGCGGCAAGTCGGTGAAGAACATCAAGGTCAGCGGCAGCGACGTGTCCCTCGACATCCTGCTCGGCTATCCGGCAAAGAGCGTGTTGGACGAGATACGCGCGATGGTCGAGGAGCATCTGAAGAAATCTTTGCCCGGCGCGGGCAAGATCGGCGTCAACGTGTCCAGCAAGGTGGTGCCGCATGCGGTGCAGCGCGGCGTGAAGCTGGTCGAGGGCGTGAAGAACATCATCGCGGTTGCGAGCGGCAAGGGCGGCGTGGGCAAATCTACCACCGCGGTGAATCTCGCGCTCGCGCTGGCTGCCGAAGGCGCGCGCGTCGGTGTGCTGGATGCGGACATCTACGGCCCGTCTCAACCGACGATGCTGGGCATCTCTGGACAACCTACATCTTCCGACGGCAAATCGCTGGAGCCGATGACCAACCACGGCCTGCAGGCGATGTCGATCGGCTTCATGATAGACAGCAACGACACGCCGATGGTGTGGCGCGGTCCGATGGTGACGCAAGCGCTGGACCAGTTGCTGCACCAGACGCGCTGGGACAATCTCGATTACCTGGTAGTGGACCTGCCGCCGGGTACCGGCGACATCCAGCTGACGCTGGCGCAAAAGGTACCGGTCACCGGCGCGGTGATCGTCACCACGCCGCAGGACATCGCGCTGATGGACGCGCGCAAGGGGCTCAAGATGTTCGAGAAGGTCGGCATCAAGATCGTCGGCATCGTCGAGAACATGAGCACGCATATCTGCTCGAAGTGCGGCCACGAGGAACACATCTTCGGCGCGGGCGGCGGCGAAAAGATGTGCGCCGATTACAACGTGGAATTCCTTGGCGGCCTGCCGCTCGACATCCAGATCCGCGAACAGACCGATTCAGGTAATCCGACGGTGGCCGCCGATCCGGATGGAAAAATCGCAAAGGTGTACAAGCAGATCGCGCGCCGCATCGCGGTCAAGGTCGCGGACATGGCGCAGGACCACAGCGCCGCTTTCCCGAAGATCGTGGTGCAGAATACCTGACGCTGCAGCAACTCGAATTGATCCTGGTGTAAAGCGCGGGAAATCTCTGGCCGCTCAGTTAATGTGTTGGAAAGTGGAAGTGTCACCCGTGGCAGGCATTTATGTATCTCTCGTTGACTGACTGATAGTCGGCCAAAGCAGTCTATTGCTTCAGCCTGGATTAAATTGGCAATGAGTGTCCGCTTTGTGGCATGCTGTTAGCGAAGCGCTACAGCTGCTACGTGCCAAGAGCGGACGGTCGAGAACTTTCTCGATAGCCGTCCTTCACCATTACATATCTATTTCAATTTGCACAATGCAATTTGTTCTGTCGCGTCATTTGCCGATCTGTTGGCTGACCTCATTCTCCTGGTGGTTCAGCGTCTTCTGCTCCCGTTTGGTGATATGGCCACCGTTTTGCGATGCCATCATGCGCTCTTCCTTGCGTATGTGACGGTCTTCCTTATGCAGTTTCGCAGCTTCGCTTTTGGACATTTCGCCCTCTTTTACTTCCTTGTGGATGCGCTTGTCTTGGTTCTTCAGGCGATCGTTAACTTCTGCGCGGCGCGGATGAGTCTTGTCAAAATGCTCTTCGTTTGCAAAGCTGCTGGTCGCAACTCCCACTGTAAATACTGCTGTCAGGACCATAGCAACGGCTTTCCCATTATTCTTTCCGTTATACATATTTCTCTCCTTCGGTAAGGTTATGTGACATTATTTCGGTCACGATGCCAAAACGAGCAGCTTTTCTTATTAGATGACTTAAACAGATGAAAGGCTATACCTTACTGACGAAAGGTAATGGTCAAGTTTAGGAAGTGCCCCAAACGAAAATTAATTCGAGCAATTCTACCGGTATGTGCAAAATGTAATCCAACCGACTGCTGAATGTCTCCTTTCGGGAAGGTCGAACTACTGCTATGTGTCGAGCTCAGACGATAGCCTTAGTCCGCCATCAGGCAATGCCAATTATTTTTTGCCAATGTCTGATTTATGGCGGTGTAATATAAAAATGTAATGGCAGAACCGTGCTAAGCGGAGACGGTCATCAAGTTTTCCGTTACCGCCCATTCGGTCTTATCATAGCTGTCACTGATAAGCCGGTTTGTCGCTTCGCGCTAAACTGGGTCATTTTTGGCTAGTAACCGGATAAGCATGCACTAAGGAATGGAGCACGATCCGATGAGACACATAAAGGAACTCATAACTTTCATCATCGTGATGGTGCTCGCCTCGAATGCCGCAGCCGTTATTTACAAATGCACCGACGCGAATGGAACAGTAAACTACACAAACACGGCCTGTCCGTCAGGCTACGTAGCAAAGAGTATCGGGGAAAATGTCAATGTCGTTGAGGGTAATCCGGCATTCTCGCAACAGGAGTTGGATCAGATGCTGGCGCCAATCGCGCTTTATCCGGATTCCTTGCTATCGCAGATTCTGATGGCAGCAACCTATCCGTTGGAGGTAGTCGAGGCGGCGCGCTGGTCGAGCGCCAATCCCGGTCTCACGGGTGATGCGGCAGTTCAGGCCGTGAACAATCAGGATTGGGATCCAAGCGTCAAATCCCTGGTTGCCTTCTCGCAGGTGCTACAAACCCTGGACCAAAAAATCGAGTGGACCGAACGCTTGGGTGATGCGTTTCTCGCGCAGCAATCGCAAGTGATGGACACGGTTCAGAAGCTGCGCCAAAAAGCACAGGAGGCCGGTAATCTGAATTCCAACTCGCAAATCCAGGTAACCCAATCGGAGGATAATATCGAAGTCGCGCCGGCGAATCCCGAAGTGGTATATGTGCCGTACTACGATCCAGAGGTGGTCTACGGACCTTGGTGGTGGCCGGGTTATCCGCCTGTGTTCTGGGCTCCATGGGTAGGCTATGGCTGGTATGGCGGATTCGCGTGGGGCATCGGTATCACCATCGGTGTCGATTACTTTTACGGGTCGTGGGATTGGCACGCCCACCGTATCTATACTCACTACACTCGATATTCGGGCGATGGTCATCCGTGGCAGCATGATCCAGGGCACCGTCACGGGGTTCCATATCGCCAAGCGTCGCTGAATCGGCAATTCGGTGGCGTCGCCACACCTTCGTCGCGCGCGGAGTTTCGTGGACATGAGCCATCAATAAACTCGCGTTTTGGCGAACCCGGCAATCGCTTGCCGACAGAACCCGCCCGAAGAGCTCCTCCGCCTGAAACTGGGGGAAGGATGCCGCCGAGGAGTGTAAGTCAACCGTACGTTGAACCAAGGGCGCATGCTTTCGAGACTGTCGGGCGCGGTGCCGACGCACGTCGTTTTAGCGAGCGCGGACATGCGAGTTTATCAGGCAGATCTTCTGCACCTGCGCCATCAGGCAAACCTTCTGCGCCAGCCTCATCGCGCGGGCCATCGCGTCGTGATCAACAATGAAGTCCGGTGTCGTTGGCAGCTGAACATCACTCTTTATGCGGCAAATAGAATGCGAATAAGCAACGATTAATGATCTCAATATGCAGTGCAAACAGGAGAAAAAGGTAGTGAATATTTCGCAAACAATGTTAGGGCACCTGAGCACATGCAAGTACCTCGCGCGAACCATGATTTGCATTTTTGGACTTGCATTCATCGCGCCGATAGGGTCCTTCGCGGAGGCCGCACAGCAATCCTTTGAATCGCCGCAGGCGGGTGTCACAGCGCTGATAAAGGCTGTGAAGGCAAATGACAAATCCGCATTGCGCGCCATCTTCGGACACGAGGGCAGCAAACTACTCAGTTCGGGCGACGCGGTCGCCGACGCGCACGGTCGTGCGACGTTCATCAAAGCTTACGACGAGGCCAACATATTGGAGCTTGAAGGGGAAACGCAAGCAACCCTCATCATCGGGAAGGATAAATGGCCGATGCCGATCCCGTTGGTCAAGTATCCTGACGGCTGGCGCTTCGACACGGTCAAGGGCAAGGATGAAATACTCAAGAGGCGAATTGGCCGCAACGAACTCGAGACGATGCAGGTGTGCTTGGCAATCGTCGATGCGGAACGCGAGTATACGACGCGGCACCTCGACAGCGACGGTGTCCCGGTCTATGCGTCACGGTTCACCAGCAGCCCGGGCAAACGCGACGGATTATATTGGCCGACCAAGGCGAACGAAACACCGAGTCCCCTCGGTGCACTTCTTGCAAATGCTGCCGATGAGGGATATACGCACCGAGGCCTGCTGCGGCGGAAGCCCTATCACGGTTACTACTACCGCATTCTGACCAGCCAGGGAAAAGACGCACCCGACGGCGCAAGAGATTACTTAGTTAAAGGCAAGATGATCGGAGGTTTTGCTGTCCTTGCTTATCCGGCACGTTATGGCGCATCGGGAGTCATGAGCTTTCTTGTCAATTACGACGGTGTGATCTACGAGAATGATCTGGGTAAAAAGACAAAAACCGTTGCAGCAACGATCACGACATTTAACCCAGGAGCAGGTTGGAAAAAACTCGAGCAAACAAAGTGAAGTAAAGTTTATGTGCTGTGTTGAACGTCCGCTCCCGAGGAAAATGACCAGCAGGAATGTGTCGTTGTTTGCGGTTCGCAACTGTCCGCTTTCGCGCAATACAAATTATTTCTTGCCAATGTCTCTTATCGGGCAGTGTAATATGATCAAATAGAGGCAGAAACGTGCCATTTGCAGTCGTTCAGGTGGTGTGTAAGTATGATGTGATTAGGTCGGGAAACGGCCAACAGGAGACGTTCGCGGATGCACTCCAATTTGAATTTCGATATAAAAAATATGAATATATTTTTTATACAGCTTCGTTAGGCCGCGGTGGATCTAGGAGATACAAACATGAATAAACAGTGGAGGCTGAACCCGGATGGATATTAAATCTAAAGTGGGATTTTTATTGGTTGGTGTGAGCTTGTTGGCAATTGGTGTGCACGCGGAGACACCGTCTCCGGAGCAACTATCAACTGATAGTCCTGAGCAAGTTAAGCTAAAAAACGCCGCGAGCAGTGATCCGGGCGAGATGTACCAGCTTGCGACAAAGTATGAGGATGGGAATGGTATGCCTCGGGACATGGGGAAGGCCATCGCACTTTATCGTCAGGCGGCTGAACGAGGATATGTCCAAGCACAAACGTATCTCGGAGTAATCTACGATAAAGGACGTGGAGTCCAACAAGATGACGCTGAAGCGATAAGGTGGTACCGGCTCGCGGCAGAAAAAGACGACCCGCAGAGCCAGTTTAATCTTGGAGTATTTCTCATTAAAGGTCGCGGCACCGAAAAAAACGAAAAAGAAGGTTGGGACCTGATACGCAAAGCTGCGGGGAACGGTTATAAACCCGCAAGTGCGGCACTTTTGCGTGTCCCAAATTGATTACTTTCAAGTTGCCAACTCAGAGGCAGATAATGACCGTTCGAATTTTTAGTAGTGTACCGCTGTTACTTGCGATCATATTGCTACCCGCTTGTTCGACTCCTCCTCTGCGAATTCAGACGGGTGACGTTCCAGCCGGATCGCTGCGTGTTGCACAAGTGGTTGCGATTGCTAAACGCGAAGATATTATCCAGTCCAAGGACGAGTACAAGGCGATCATCGCTACCGGTGTGGCTGACTCTGATCTGCAAAATGGAAGTGTTGTCGCGGCACGAATTTACTGTTGTGGAGGTGTTAGTGAGACGCTTAGTTCAGAGTATGTCAACAGAATATTTCTGTATGTTCCAAGAAGCTTAGAAGCAGCGGTGGGAGATTTTGTAGAGATCAGGGTTGGGCGTCCACCCGAACAGGGCGACGGTGGACGCCTTAACACCCTCACTCGGGTAGTCGCCCAAATCGGGGACAAACCGGAAAGTTGTTGGTGGGAGCCCAGAGATACTAAACTTTGGCTAAGGTATCCATATTGTGAATGGATGCCAAAAGAAGGCTGGATCAAACAAGAAGGACTTTATCCGGCATGGTTTAAGCCCTCTTCTTGAGCGGTCGGGGACATAGGTAACAAAAAAACTGAGGACATGGGTAACACTATTTCCGCTTTATTCTGTCATATTCATCTTCAAATCAGCATATGGCGTTCATGGAGCTCCACGTTGAGTGTCCGCTATCGGGAGGTCTGACTGTCTCTTATGGGTTAGTTGCAGTCGTTATATTTGGCTATTACTCAATGTCTGCAAAGTGTCGTCTGCCGCCCTGGTCGAACGTCAGCTTCAGAGCAATGAAAATTTTCTATTGCACTAATAATAAAACTGCCCGACAGCGGACGTTGGTGTATTCACACTATCGACACAAAGGAGACTTTACTTGGCGCTATATCGAACGACGGTTATGTGCCCAAGGCTGACATCACAGATTCCCGAAAGCAGTCATTCAGCGCTAGCGTTAACCCGCCAAAAGAGACGCAGCAAAACGATGGTTTCTGTCTAGCGCGGGGTTAAACGGTTGCTAGGCATTGCGCCAAGTAAGCTTGCTTGGGGTGTATCTAATATCTGGCAAATGAATATCATCCCCATGAATTTTGATGCCGTTAAACTTGATACTGAAACTCGTTCTTGGGTCAGGCGGAGGCATTTTAAACTTTATAGCAAAACAATAACTGTGTATCTTTTCAAGATTTATGGATTTCTCCGGAGTCACTTCTTCCGCCAGCGTCAGTGGATTGGCGGGGCTCCACGTTTTAGTGCCGGGCGCCTTGCAAAGTGGGGTTAAAGAGTTGCCAAAATCCAAAGATAGAAAACCTTGGTAGCGTCTTTCCAAATTGTAATAACTTGTTGGAAAGATTTCCTGCCCATCTAGAATTAAAGCAATTTCATTCGGATGAAGCGTCACTTCCTCATTGGCCGTCACAACCAATAATTCGAGAATAAAAAATTCGGGTGTACCTTTCCGGCCAAAGTCGTAACCGTCATAGTATGTAAATGAATATGTGTAATCCTTAGGCTCATACTCTTGACTATCAAAAGGAATCATTAGAATCTCTTGCCCACTATACGTGTTCAAAGCATTTGTTGGCTTCACGATTATAATTGTTTGCCCTATTTCCAGTTTGCCCGCATCCGTAATTCGGAACTTGCCCGAATCCATAGTTGCTTCACTGACAAGGTATCTGTTGACTGCGCTACAACCACACAGGAGTGTGAGAACTAAGGCCGTAAGTAAAGTTTTATAGGTTGGATACCCTGGGCTCTGATTCATTGTGGATACTCCGTCGATACTACTGCTCGCACCTCTGTCCGAATTTGGATGCACAACACTTATTCATATGACTGATCCATCCGGTCACTTGTTAATACTGCGGACAGTATCAATGTCCGTTATTGGGACAAATGCGTCATTACTATTACTTCACTATACGTCAGCTATTGGCACTGACCGGAAGTCTACTCTTCGACATTCACCGCCGCAAAGCAGTCACTGGCAATAAATATTCAGGATTGCCTCAAAGCAGACTCTGACTAAAGGCAGCAGTCGACACATAGCGGCCTACAATATTTCCCAAATCCGGACGCTCGTTTTCACTGAATGTAAGTAACCGGATACTGCACAGTTATAAGGTTTCAATCCGCGGATAATATAGAGGCAAGAATAGTTAAAGTGCCGGTTGGATGGCTTGGATGTTGGATGCCTGCTAGCCTTGTGCAACTCCATAGCTGATCTTCTGGCCACCGTTGAGGGATTTTAAGCTGTTCATGTTGAATGCGGAAATGGGTGCAAACAAGTCTGCGCTGGCCATTTGCAGGAACACAAGGCTTTTTTTACGTCACGGTGACATTGACCGACTTGGCCTTGGGCTTCGCTGATTTGGCCACAGTCACATTGAGCATGCCGTTCTTGAATTCGGCTTTCACGGAGTTTTCATCGGCATCATCCGGCACCCGGAAATTGCGCATGAAGCTGCCGTAGGAACACTCGACACGGTGAAACTTCTTGCCCTTCTCTTCCTTCTCCTGTTTGCGTTCACCCTGGATCGTGAGCATCCCATCCTCGATGGTGACCTTGACATCCTCTTTTTTAACCCCGGGAATTTCACCTTTGATCAGATACGCAGAGTCCGTTTCGCTAATGTCGACAGAAGGTGCCCAGTCGGCTACCGCCAACAATTCTTTGCCCGTTTCGGTGCGAGCCAAAGCCCGCCCGAAGATATGATTCAAGCGGGTGGAAAGATCTTCCAGTTCTCTGACGGGATCCCACTGGAGCAGATTCATGGCGGTTCTCCTTAATAAATTACAGTTACGATTAATGCATTGCTTTACATGCTCCAAACGTATGGTAATGGTTCCGGAACATCATGCTCCGGCTTCTCATGCACTTCTTCATCAACTTGAATTGGCTTGATAACCTTCATATCATGATCTCCCTTTGCCAACATTAGATCTCCGGTCACTTTTGGTTGGGTGACTATTTGTACCATGACATTTCCTTTCAAATATGCAAGCGGATTGCGTCAAGCGGCGGCATAGTTAAACCTGCACCCTTGATAATCACGCAACTGGCGGATAAGTCCATGGCTCCTTTTCAAATACCCCAGATAGATCTCGTGCCTATGGGCAAGTCGACTCACCATTCTGGATACATGGTCGACACAGATTAGTAGCAGCGCGATCAGACCCGCATCAGGTCGCAATTCGGCATTGCGCACTCTGTTCAGTACACCGTCAATTGCATACAGCAAAGCAACGATATGCTCATGCCCACCGAAGTCGGCCATATCTTTGAAGGCCTGTGTGGTGCTTGGGAGTGTACTGGCTATTGCAATATCAGTTGGTGAGTCTTGAAGAAGCAGCAATACATCTTTGATGCCCTGCATTGATTCGGGGACGTAATCGTTGATAAAACCAATCGATATTTTATTGTTATACGTATTTTTCATCGTCGAAAAGTCGTCTTCCTCTCGCCATCAATGGACCTTGATGTCTTCACGGTTATTGAGCATTGCATCGATCTCCGCTTCAGCGGCCAGCCAGTCGGCCAGTGGATCACCTTCCCCAAAGCCGCGGTGCTCGGCGCGAAAATAAGCCGCAACGGAGATCATTTCTTCACGGTCAGTCTTATCCCCAATATCATTGTCAGGGGCGGCAGATTGGGATTTTGCAATCGTTTTGGTTGGGTTTGCAGACGTGCGTGTCATCATTTTCTCCTGAGGAAATAACCAACAATTTCATGAAAAATCATAATCAAGCTATGATGAAACATGTTATTGGGTGAGTCACAGAACCAATAACAAATGCCAATATTATTTCCGTTTTAAACACCGGTCTCTCAAGCTGGTTATGCGAGTGCAAATCTACGGTAGCATTCTAATTTCACAAATATGGGTGAATACATAAGTAGAAATACCTATTTCGCTGAATATAAGAATATTCCATTTCCAAGCAAGGTAATATTTGCTGGAAAGGTGACACGTTGCGGCCTGCTTCGCTCCCGGTATGCTCCAAGCAAACGCAACCACCAAGGATGGGCGCAATCAGGTCTTAAGGTCGTGGTTCGGGGGCTTCCGCGACTATGTGTTAGCGTTACTTCCGGTTACCTTCTGATAGGTCGTTTGGGAAACTGGGGAGAAGTTCTGATGCTTCCGGAAGATAGATTGACTAGTAGCAATTCCCATCCGGGAAAGCCCAACGTCTCCGCGGAAGTGTGCAGACGGATATGACCGCTCGCACTTCCATCCTGCAACAGGTCCAGGGATTATCTCCCTTTAAACTCTGGCTAGCCTCCATTTTCATTTCCATCACGGCTACGGAGATCATCGTCTGCGGCATGGAATTGCTTCTGAAGGGCAATGTAACCTACGATTATTTGTTGACTGGTTTCGTGGCTGCTTTGCTGGTTGCATCCACTGTTGTCGCCGCGTTGGCCTCTCTTTTCAAACGGCTGAAGCTGGAAGCGCAACACAGCCAACAATTGGCCAAGGAACTAACGGATAGCGAGCAACGTGCCAAGCAGGCAATCACGGCATCAGGGCTGGCTTTATGGAACTATGACCTGACGACGGGGAATGTTTATCTGTCGGAAGGCTGGTCGCAACTCCTCGGCGGCGCGCAAGTGCCGACCATCACCACGATAGATGAGCTTACCGGATTGGTCCCGGAGGGAGAACAGGCGGCCGTGAAGGAAGCGATCGTTGCGGCCATGAAAGGACACAACTCTTCCAGTTACCAGATTGAACATCGCGTCAGGAAACTCAACGGCGAATTCATGTGGGTTAGCAGCGAGGGGGCGGTAGTCGAGCGCGACCGGGATGGCCGGACGTTGCGCATGACAGGCATCAATCGTGACATCACCGAACGGAAAAAACTGGAAAAAGAAATTCTGGAGCGGCGGGAGCAAATGGCAGAGTTGCAAACGCTTCAGATCGCCGCCCAGACCGCCGCAGCCATCGCCCATGAATTGAATCAGCCGCTGATGGCCATCGCCTCATATAGCGAGACCGCGCTCATACTGTTGAAAGCCGAAAAGCCCAACCTCGAGAAAGTCCGCAAAACCATCGAGGGCAGCGAACGGCAAACCCACCGTGCCGGGCAATCAATCCGCGAACTGCTCGAATTTTTGAGCACGAAAGAGTTTCCGACCGAGGCATTTGACCTAAACAAGGAAATCCTTGACGTCCTGGACACTGCAAGGTCGGAACACGAATTGCAGTTCCATCCCATGTTCCGGCTGGAAGAGGGGCTACCTTTGGTTCGGGCCAACCGCATCCACGTACAAAGGGTACTGCTCAATCTGCTGCACAACGGTATCGAGGCCATGCAGGAAGTTGGCGTGCCACTGCCTTCCATCACCGTCACAGTGCGCACGATAGAGGATGTAGGTGTTGCTCAAGTGACGATACAGGATAATGGGCCAGGCGTTAAGAATAAGGATTTCCAGCGCCTCTTCGAACCCTTCTTTACCACCAAGGCCAGAGGTATCGGAATGGGACTTGCTATAAGCCGCTCGCTGGTCGAAGCGAATGGCGGCCAGCTCTGGGTTGACCCGCAAGAAGGTCCCGGCGCCACTTTCCACTTTACCTTGCCCTTAGCAATATGAGCGGCCCCATGGTATATGTTGTAGATGACGACGCAGCGGTGCGGGATGCGCTCTCCATGATGCTGGAAGCTGCCGGCTATCTCGTCGCAGCATTTCCAGCTGCCTCTGATTTTCTCGACGCCTGTACTCCCAGTTCCCAAGGATGCATCATTCTTGACGTGGACATGCCCGGCATGGACGGACCAACCTTGCAGGAAGAGATGATCCGGCGCGGCTTGCGACTGCCGGTGATCTTCCTTTCCGGGAAAGGCACCATCCCGGTAACAGTGCGCGCCATCAAGGCAGGCGCGATGGATTTCCTTATCAAGCCGGTGGATGGAACGGTATTACTTGCCCATGTGCAAAAGGCATTAGAGCAGGGTTCACTCCTGCAAAAACAAGCCGAGGCTTATCGTTCCGTCGCCGTGCGGCTGGAAACGCTTACCGAACGCGAGCGGGAAATCATGGCGCTGGCCGTCGCGGGTCATACCAGCAAGGAAATCGCACATCTCCTCAGCATCAGCCACCGGACGGTGGAAATTCACCGCGCTCACATAATGCAAAAGACCGGCGCATCCAACGTGCTGGAACTCGTACGCATCGCCAACGCAGTTGATTCGCGTCAAACACCGTGACAAATGCCGTTCCTGCATACGTACTGATTCTGATTCCATTCCGCGCTGATTTGATGCTACTGTGAAACATTTTTTTATTTCATGAGACAAGGATCATGGCGCTGACTGCTACCGAGAAGCCACAGATAAAAAACGTATTCGAGGCCAATCTTTCACGCCGTTCCGTGCGAACTTATGCGCCGGACGAACTTGACCGCGACACCGTTGCAACATTGTTGGAAGCAGCCGTGCGCGCGCCTACAGCGATGCACGAGGAACCCTGGGCGTTCGTCGTCCTGCAAGACCATGCGCTTTTGCAGCGCTTCTCTGACTTGGTCAACCCGATCTTCATCGAAGAGGTGCGGCACCGCAATGCACATGGAACCAGCCATTCGTTCGATCATTTCACCAAACCTGATTTCAATATTTTCCATGGTGCTCCTGTCTTCATCATCATCTGCGCCAAGCCCTCCAGCCAATTCGTTTCAGCCGACTGCTGGTTGGCGGCAGAGAACTTGTTGCTTGCGTCAAGCGCCATCGGGCTTGGCAGCTGTGTCATCGGTTCTGCGTAGCTGCCCTGAATATTCACAAGGTGAAAACAGAACTCGGCATCCCTGCCGAATATTCAGCTATCGCGCCGATCGTCCTGGGCGTGCCGAGTAGAAAACCCCCCTCCACTTCAAGGAAGGAACCCTTGATTCTTTCCTGGATACAATGAGGCAAATCAGGAACAATCGTGACTGGCCGCTTATGGCACGTAGCGACCGTAGCTCCATGATAACAGCGTGCCGCAAAGCGGTCGCTCATTGCCAATTTAATCCAGGCTGAAGCAATAGACTGCTTTGGCCGAAAAACAGTCAAGCCGGCAATTCGGACCTTGCTGTCGTTGATCACCACAGTTTCTAGCGGGAGCTTTATGCGTGATAACAGCCATTAGCACATCACCGCTGACTTCCGCGACGTACCGAAGGCCGCTATACGCGAAGTTGCATTTGCTGGCCCAAGCTGTTTCCGACATTACTTGGCAAGCAAGCATGCGGCAGTGTGTATTCCGGAGCGCGCAAGTTGCGCAATATGGGGCGCCACGCCCGGCTCATGTCGCCGCAATTCGGATAGTGTGTACCGCAGCATCTCGCTTCCGCGCTGGTGATTCCAGAAGCAGTAGTATGTGCGTCATTGATGCTAGAAGGCTTCAAGCAAGGCGCAGTGGCAGCCGACGCAAGCGCTGCCCAGAGGCGGCAAACACTGCGTTGGCCACGGCCGGTGCAACGACCGGCACTCCGGGCTCCCCGACACCGCCCGGGGACGCCGTGCTGGGAACGATGTGTACTTCCACCTGCGGCATCTCCGCTAGCGTCAGCAGTGGATAATCCTGAAAGCTGGCCTGCACAACGCGGCCCGCTTCAACGCGGATTGCTTCATGCAGTGCAGCAGATAGGCCGAAGGCGACGGCCCCTTCCATCTGTGCGCACACGGCATCCGGCAGTACGGCGACGCCGCAGTCGATCGCACAGGTCACGCGGTTAACCCGAATTGCACCATCCGTTGTGTCCACCTCCGCCACCTGAGCCACGACGCCGTCAAACGATCGATAGACCGCCACGCCACGACCCTGGCCGGAACCCAAAGGAGTGCCCCAGCCCGATTTTGCTGCAGCGAGTTCAAGGACGGCTTGGTGGCGTGGCGCGTCGTTGAGCAACGAGAGACGGTAGTCCAAGGGGTCGCATCCGGCAGCAACGGCCAACTCGTCAACAAAGCATTCGACCGCAAACGCGTTATTCGAGGCGCCCACCGAGCGCCAAGCGCCAGTCGGAAGCACGGAAGCCACCTCCAGGTGCTCCTCGCGCAGATGGGGAATGCCATAGGGAATATCCACGCCCTCCAAGGCAGCTTCGGCGCCAGCGAGGCGAATCAACCAGGCGGCCGGGCGACCGCTACGGTCCAGAGAGGCTTGCAACAACGCGGCATGGGCCGGGCGGTAGAAATCGTGCTGCAGATCGTCAGCACGCGTCCAGACCACTTGCACCGGGGTGCCGACTTTCGCGGATAGTTCGACTGCCTCCGCGACGAAGTCCGTCTGCAGCCGCCGACCGAAGCCGCCGCCGAGGAACTCGGTATGGACGGTCACCTTTTCTTCCGGCAGTCCGGTGAGTTCCGCCGCGACGGCCCGCGTACTCGCTTGATTCTGGGTGCCCGTCCAGATGTCGCAGCGATCTTGGCGCACATGAGCCACACAATTCATCGGCTCAATTGGCGCGTGAGCGAGATAAGGTGTCTGGTAGATCGCCTCGATGACTTGGTTCGCACGCCCGAGTGCGCGTCTGGCGTCGCCCCGCCGCACTGCGACCGCACCGCTGTTTTTCAAAGCGGCAAGCAATTGACGTTCGATGTTCACGCCATCAAGCGAAGCGTTGCGACCTTGAATCCAGTCGATGGCTAGCGATTCGCGCCCGCGCAGCGCCGACCAGAAGTCATCTGCGACTACTGCGATACCGCTGGCTATGGGCAGCACCTCGCGTACACCTTGAATGGCCAGTGCGGCCTTGGCGTCGAACCGTCGCGCTCGGCCGCCAAAGATCGGGCAACGCGCCACGGCGGCCACTTGCATGCCCGGCACCGCAACGTCAATGCCATAGCGCGTGCGACCCAGAGCCATCGCCGGAATTTCCAGGCGCGGTAAGGCTCGGCCAATCAGGCGAAACTCGGCTGGCGACTTGGGCTTTGGGTGGTGCGGCAGCTTGAGTTGCGCGGCAGATTCGGCCAACTCCCCGTAGCTGAACCTCCAGCCGTTTGGCGGATGCACCACCCAGCCGTCTTCTGTGCGGCACTCGGCGACGCCGACATCCCATCGTTTTGCCGCCGCAGCGATCAGCTGTGCCCGCGTCTTCGCCGCGGCGCCTCGCAGACGCACCCACTCGCCGCGAATGCTGCTCGATCCGCCCGTGAACTGGCCACCCCACAGGGCATTCTCGTAGCGCGCATCGACCGGCGCGAATACCGTGCGCACTCGCGACAGATCGATGTCCAGTTCCTCCGCGAAGAGGAGGGCAAGGCCCGTGAGCGCTCCCTGGCCCATCTCGGAGTGGTTTATCATGAGCGTGACGAGGTTGTCGCCGTTTATCCATATCCATTCGTTGAGTGGCACGCCCGCGTCTGCGGGAAGGTCATCGAGCAGTTCTGGTAGATGCAGGGCGCTCTGCGGCAATGTATCTGGCCGCGCCGCCGCATGGACGGCGCGGCGAATGCGTGCATAGGTGCCGCAGCGGCAGTACACACTGCTAAGGGCAGCATCGATCTGCGCATCGTTAGGGTTCGGATGTTTTTCCAGGAGGGCCGCGGTGGCGAGAATCTGTGCCGGCTGACAATAGCCGCACTGGGGCGTCTGCTCAGCGATCCAGGCACGCACCACCGGGTGATTAGCCGACAGGCCTTCGATCGTGACGATCCGGTGCCTGCCAATCTTGCGCAATGGCATCATGCAGGCATGATTCGGTTCGCCGTCGAGCAGCACCAGGCAGGCGCCGCAGACGCCTACGCCGCAGCCGTACTTTGTGCCCTTAAGTCCAAGCTCGTCTCGCAGTACCCAAAGCAGTGGCTTCTCCGGGTCCGCTGCAACGCGATAATCCTTGCCATTGACCGTGAGTGAAATCATGACCTCGGGACGAAATGATCTTGTTCGCCAATACTAGGTCAATTGCAGCGTCTTCGTCTACTACGGTAGCTGTGCGGCCTTGACGTGTCGAGAGCGCGCGCTTTGGGCCCGACAGTTAATATGGAGACCCACGGGTCCGGATATTTTTAATATTGCGACAGGCATTTGTTGTTCTATTGTTTCAATTCTTTTCGGGTTCTTTGCTTGCTTGCCTCGTTATTACGTTATGCAAATGTGGATAAGCGTTTTTATATTATGCTCAGTTTTTTTCCTCAGCTGCTAGCAACGAAGTCCACTTCTTAAGAGGAAGCAGCCATGATTGTCGAACTTTGCGACGGACTGAAAAGGCCGAAAATCGGACACCCGAATCGTTCTTCTACTCGCTGCCTTTTAGTTCTGGGCGGCCTATTGTTGAAAAAATTTCACTGCGTCCAATTCGGGTTGAATACCAGGCACCAGTGGAGAACTGCAGAACATTGACTGAACGTGGAAAACCCGTGCTTTGGATTCAACGGTTGAAGTGAACAGTCTGTGCGGCATTTGCGCGGTTTTCCTCGGACGCCGGGCTGGGGAGTTCATATGTATTGCCACATTCCGATAATCAGAAGTGCGGCAGTCATAACTACGATACAGGCGTAGAAACCCCAACCCCAGAATCGCGTCGACGCGCGAATCTTTAGAGGCTTGAACCATTGATCAGGGATGCCAAACTCGTCCTTTCTTTTCTCGAGCAACTTCTTCTGGTTGAATACCTGCAGGTTGCGATACTTCAGATAATTCTTGTGAGTTTTCCAAAGAATTCCCAGCGTCCATACAGCCAGAATCAGGACAGCGACGCCAATAACGGGCTTTGCAGGACACGACTCGACAGAGCAAATATCGCTTCTGAGAGCGATCAGAGCAGCCGCAATGCCGAAGATAATCGCGACGTAAAATGCCATGACCTTGATCGGCCATGACCTGTTGTGCTCGACCTCGGTGGTCGCTTGCGCAAGAACGTACTTTTGGATATCAGATTCGTCCATAACCGGTCGTCCTCCCTGAAGTTAAATAGACAGCAAAATTGCCCTATATTTTGGGACGCAATTATCGGCATGAAGGCATCATTTGCGCTTCGTGTCCTTGGGCAAATCGACCCGCTTGGTCACGCCGTGTTCGGACAGCAGCACATGGTCGCGCTGCACTTCCTTGACCGTGACGCCGGGCGCAACTTCTGCGTTGGTCCTTACCGCTTGCGGCTTCTTCCCACTCGCCACCAGTATCGCGACGCTGTCTGCCGAATCCCTTGCCACCACCACGCCCGTCAATTGAAAATTGGTGGCAACGACAGTCGAATGTCCCCCCAACAGGCTCGCCGCCGCATCCAGGCTGGGAGTCGGTAGAGTCGACTGAGGTGGCGCCGCAACCGCGCGTAACGGCGGGTTGAATAATTGCATTCCCCAATACGCAGCCGATACGCACAGTGCGATGAACAGCACAAAGCTCGTGATTTGCGGTAAACGTTTCACTGTGCCCTTATCATAACGCCAGAGGAGATAATTTATTAACAAAGTGTTCAAAAACCTAACGAGCGCTGCCAAGACAAGGCGGAAATGTGCGAGAAGCCGGAGTGTACACGTCAGTACATGAGGATTTCGAGCACAATTCGAACGCAATATTGGCTAGCACAGTAGTTTTTAGCACTTTGTTAACGCACTAACTGGTTGATCTCGATAATCGGCATCAACACGGCCAGCACAATCAATAGTACCACCACGCCCATCGCCAGGATCAGCGCCGGTTCCAGCAAACCGGCCAGGGTCATTGCGCGCCGCTCCAAGTCCTGTTCCTGCGCGTTGGCGGCGCGCTCCAGCATCGCTGGCAATTCCCCGGTGGCTTCGCCGGAGCGTATCATGTGGATCAGCATCGCCGGGAAGTGCTTGTGCACGGACAGTGCGCGCGCCAACCCCGCGCCTTCGCGCACGCTGTTGGTGGCTTCTTCGACCTGCGCGCGCATCGCGACGTTGGTCAGCGTGTCGCGGCTGGTCTGCAGCGCGCGCAGGATCGGCACGCCGGAGCCAGTCGTAATTGCTAGGGTACTGGCGAAGCGCGCGGTGTTGAGGCTGCGCTCGAACCGTCCATACAGCGGTGCGTTCAATAACCAGGTATGCCAGCGCATCTTGATCGCTGGGTCTTTCAATGCGCGGCGCCACAAGAATGCCAGCGCGACGGCGACCAACAATACGATCCAGCCGTAATGCCGCACGAAATCCGAAACTCCGAGCATCACCGTGGTCAGGAACGGCAGCTTCTGCTTGGTGTTGACGAACACCGAGACGATCTGCGGCACCACGTAGGTCAGCAGGAAGATCACGATCAGGAATGCCACCACGGTCACGATCGCGGGGTAGGTGAATGCGAGCCTGACCTTTTGCACCAGCGCATTGCGCCGTTCGATGTAGTCGGCCAGCCTCGACAGCACGCGCGCGAGTTGTCCGGTCTGCTCGCCGGATTTCACCAGCGCGCGGTAGATGTCGGCAAAATCCCGCGGATGCTGCGCCAACGCGTCGGACAGCGATGCGCCGCCCATTACTTCGGAGCGTATCGACGCGACCAGGTCGCGCACATAGGTGCGTTCGGCCTGTTCCAGCAGGGCGGAAAACGCCTGTTCCAGCGGCAGGCTCGCTTCGAGCAGGCTGGCCAACTGGCGCGTGAACAGCGCCAGCTCGATCGTGGACAAGCGGTCGCCGAATGCGCTGCGTCTGGCAAATCCCGCCTCGTCGAGTTGGGTTGTGATCGCGTCGACTGTAATCGGCACCAAGCCCTGCGCGCGCAGGTCGGCACGCGCCGCACGCGCGCTGTCGGCGTTGAGCACGCCTTTCTTGCTGGCGCCCGTCGCATCGACGGCTTCGTAGCTAAAGGCGGGCATGCTTAGGAATCTCTGATTAAGTCCTGCATGGCCGCGCATTCGGCTTTGCGGGATGGGATGCAAGAAAGGCGACGACGCGAATGGTGATTCCCTTCGCTAGGAGCCTGACGCCACAGACCGCCCGCAAAACCAATGCCCTTGCGGGTTGCGACAAAAACGGGCGTTCGCGGTGTTGCACTCCTTGGCATCGTAGAATGACTACGACCGGCGTCGCGCGCCTTGCGATCATCCCGTTTTTGTTAGCAACGCGGTTCATGATGGACTTAATCAGAGGTTCCTTAATCTTTCGTGACGCGCAGCAACTCCGCCTGCGTCGTCGTGCCGTCCGCCAGCCAGCGCTCGCCGTCCGCGCGCATCGTGCGCATGCCGTTCTTTTGCGCGGTGGAACGGATGTCGGCCTCCGATGCGCGGTCATGGATCTGTGCGCGGATCTGCTCGGTGGTCAGCAGCAATTCGTAGATGCCGACGCGGCCCTGATAACCGGTATGCCCGCAACGATCGCAACCGGCCTCGACCCAGTATTGGCCTTCGCGGCGCTTGCAATGCGGGCACAGTTTGCGCACCAGACGCTGTGCCACCACGCCGAGCAGCGAAGACGACAGCAGGAAGGGCTCGATGCCCATGTCAAGCAGGCGCGTGACCGCCGCAGCGGAATCGTTGGTGTGTAAAGTCGCCAGTACCAGATGGCCGGTCAGCGAGGATTGCACCGCGATCTGCGCGGTCTCCAGGTCGCGGATCTCGCCGATCATGATGATGTCCGGGTCCTGCCGCAGGATCGCGCGCAGCGCCTTGGCGAAGGTCATGTCGATGCGCGGATTGATTTGGGTCTGGCCGATGCCGTTCAGTTCGTATTCGATCGGGTCTTCGACGGTGAGGATGTTGGTGCGGGTGTCGTTCAGGCGCGACAGCGCTGCATAAAGCGTGGTGGTCTTGCCTGAGCCGGTCGGGCCGGTGACCAGCACGATGCCGTGCGGCTGCGCAATCAGTTTGTCGAATTGCGCCAGTACTTCTGCACTCATGCCCAGTTGCTGCAGATCGAGCCGTCCGGATTCCTTGTCGAGGAGGCGCAGCACTGCGCGTTCGCCGTGTCCGGTGGGCAGTGTGGACACCCGCACGTCGACCGACTTGCCGCCGACGCGCAGCGCGATGCGGCCATCCTGCGGCAGGCGTTTCTCGGCGATGTCGAGCTGTGCCATGATCTTGATGCGCGAGATCAGCGAGGCGTGGATCGCTCTTTTTGGTTTCACCACATCGCGCAGATTGCCGTCGATGCGAAAGCGCACCACAGAGTTCTGTTCGAACGGTTCAATATGGATGTCCGACGCGCCTTCGCGCAAAGCCTGTGTCAGCAGCGCATTGATCATGCGGATCACCGGCGCGTCATCGGCAGAATCGAGCAGGTCCTCGACCGCTGGCATTTCCTGCAGCATTTTTGCAAGATCGAGGTCGGATTCATATTCATCGATGACCTGCGCTGCATCGCCGCCTGAACCTTCATAGGCTTTGGCGATGGCTGCTTCAAGCGCTGCGCGCGGCATTGATTTCAGTTTGATGCGTCCGAAACAGCGGCTGACTTCCGCGATTGCCGTTGGCTTGGTCGCATTCGATATCCAGACCTCGACAGGCCCGCCCGCGGAACCGCTGCGCTGCGCCAGCAGCGCGAAGTTGCGGGCATATGCGTAAGGGAGCAGGCGGTTATCCGATACGGTATCGTCCATCGGATTATTGTGGCGGGGTCGCCGTTGCCGGTGATTGAGGAGCAGCTTCAGGTTTGGAATCTTTTGCAGGGCCTGGTCCGGGCGTAGTGGACAACGGACCGTTATCCAGGCGGTTGAACATCACATTTCCGCTGATCTGGCCATCTTTCAGCGGCGGCAACAGCGGTTCGTCCTTGTCCGGCGAAACATAGGTGTTAGGTTGACCGCTGATCTGCGCATTGCGGATATAGTCGTAGCGGTCCTCGGTCAGATTCATGCTCTGTTCATTGCTGCGGATGATGGTAGGCCGCAGAAACACCATCAGATTGCGTTTGACGTGATTTTGCGTCTTGTAGCGGAACAGGCCGCCTATGAGTGGAATATCGCCCAAGCCGGGTACTTTTTCGACGCTGTTTTGCAGGCTGTCGTCGATCAGGCCGCCCAGCACGATGATCTGCCCGTCATCCACCAGCACGTTGGTGTCGAGCGAGCGCTTGGTCGTGGCGAGTCCGGCCCCCTCGGTGTTTACGGAGTTATCGATGCCCGAGTTTTCCTGGTAGATCGCCAGTTTGACCGTGCCGCCTTGTGAAATCTGCGGCTTCACGCGCAACGTCAAGCCGATGTCCTGGCGCTCGACTGTCTGGAAAGGGTTGACACCCACGGCGCCAGCCGAGGCGGCGGTAGTGTACTGGCCGGTGATGAATGGCACGTTCTGGCCCACGATGATCTTTGCTTCTTCATTGTCGAGCGTGATCAGATTGGGCATGGACAGGATATTTGCGTTGCCATCCGATTCAAGCGCATGGGCCAGCGCTCCGAGGCCGGACTGGTTCATGAGGCCTAGGGTCAGACCGTTGCCCGGCGGCAGCGGCACAGTCCCTGCTGCTCTTGCGACGGCCTGGTTGATCAGGTTGTTGCCCCCTGTGCTGAATCCGGTCAAAAGCCCGACTCGAACATTACTGGTGGGGTCCCCGGACAAGCCGGCCCATTGCACTCCCAATTCGGCCGCTTTGGTAGCCGACACTTCGACGATCAACGATTCGATATACACTTGGGCACGGCGCGCATCGAGCTGGTCGATGACGGTGCGCAAGTCGCGGTAAACAGACTCGCTGGCAGTGATGATCAGCGTGTTGGTCGTTGGATCGGCCTGAATGAAACCGGCCGCTCCGCCGCTCGACAGCGCAGTTTGGGTTGGTGTTGAAGAAAGCCTTGGAGCATTGGAAGCCTGGCTTGAGACAGGCGAAAGCTGGGCTGATGAGTCAGACGTCGAACTGATCATGGAACTGTCCGAGGTCACGACGGCGCGCAAGGTCTGTGCAAGTTTGGCTGCATCGGCATTCCTCAGATAGACCACATGCACGTTTCCCGGTTGGGCGGTGGGTTGATCCAGTTTTGCGATCAGTGTCTTTGCAAGATTGGCGCGCGCTTCGGAAGGCGCCCGCACTACGACCGAATTGGTGCGAGGATAGGCCAGAACGCTGATGCGGCCGGCTTCTGTTCCCGCTGACCCGCCGGTTTCCAGCAGGCGGTTGACCATCACGGCAATATCACTGGCGATCGCATATCGGACAGGAACCACATCCATATCGCTGCTCGAGGGCTCGTCCAGTGCAGCGATGATCTTGCCAAGCCGCATCAGGTTGTCGGCGTAATCGGTGATGACCAGCGTATTGTTGCCGGGGTTGGCGTTGATGGTGTTGTTGGGGGAGATCAATGGACGCAATACCGCCACAAGATTGGCCGCGGACTCAAACTTCAAATGAAATACCTGGGTGGCGATCTGGTCGCCGCGCACCGCGCCTGCCTGTATCGGGCCGGCCTGCAATTTGGCATCCGCCTCGGGCACCACTTTGATATAGCCGTTGCCGGCGACCACCGTGTAGCCGCGCAAACGCAGCACCGAGGTCAACAGCTGAAATGCCTGGGCCTTGGTGAGCGGTTTCTCCGAAACCAGCGTGACCGTACCTTTGACGCGCGGATCGATGATGAACGTGGTATTGGTGTAATCGCCGACCGCGGCGATCACCGACTCGATGTCGGCGTCGACGAAATTGAGTGTGCCGGTATTCGGGACCGTACTTCTGGTGGTGCTTGCTGCCGGTTGTGCGGCGGGAAGATTGTCCGGGCCGGTGATTTCATTGTTGTTGCGCGGTTCTTCCCGGTCGGGGTCCTGTGCTTGAGCCGGTTGCGTGACGGTAG
>DATKAK010000135.1:0-6497 GCA_035498295.1 Gallionella sp.
CGGCATGATGGGTTGGGGAAATTACCGGGACCTGGATCTTAGCGCGGATCAAAATTCCAAGATCACGCAGATCCGCCAGGAAATGCGGGCCAAGCAATGGCCTTTGATGGGACAAATGATGGACGCCCGGGACAAGCTGCAGGATTTGTACGACGCGGACAAACTGGATTCGGCGGCGATCGACAAGCAATACAAGGTGGTCGAGGACTTGCGCCGCCAGATGGTGGACAACGCGGTGGATGCTCACAACCGGATCAACAGCATCCTGACCAAGGAACAGCGCGAGAAATCCCGGGAATGGCGCCGCGGCTACGGACCGATGTTGCGGGGTTGGGGATATTAGGCGCTCATTAAGGCATCGCGCCGCTTAACCTCACAAGATAGTCAAGCTAAAGGGGATTCGGGTAACCGCGTTGGGTTACCCGAATATCCGGAAACCAAACGAAGCGGGAATCCTATTTTGCCAAGCTGGCAATGTATTCTGCCATCGCCTTGATGTCGGCGTCGCTGGCACCCATGCCCTTAGGAGGCATCATGCCCATGTTCCAGCCAAACTTGCCGCCCTTGGTAATGGCCGCCTCCAGTTTGGAGACTGCATCGGCATCGCCCTTGAATTTGGTGGAAATGTCCATATAAGAAGGGCCCATCTTTTTCTTGTCGACGTCATGGCATGCGCCGCATTTTGCTTTGCCTGCCGCCGGCATATCCGCCGCCATTGCTGCACCTGCCAGAACGATACCTGCTGCTGCCACCATGCTTACCATTATTGCTTTCATGATTCCTCCATCAGTTTGTTGCATCGTTTTAAAAAAAGCCTTTTGATCACCTTGTTAACACCGTACAGATTCCTGTCAGCTCATCATCCCTCCATTTCCGGCACCATATGGGCGCGCAAGCGACGCAGCGCTTCCGCCAGAACGGAATAACGGTCGAAGAATTCCTGGGTAAGCTTCCTATCTTCTTCCTGGCTAGTCGCTTTATCGCCTCCGCTTTTAAGCATTACCAAGCGCAAGGCGTCAGTCAACTGGTCGTGGAACCGCGAAACTTCCTCTTCCGAGGAAAATGCGAGCATTTTATCTTTTACGTTGTATCTCATTTTGATTCTCCGATACGCTCATAGGCGGCACTTGTCATCCCTCTCGGTAATGGAGGCGGAGGTTCCGGTTGAAGCGGGTTGAATCTTTCTATTTGCACGGTATGCGGGTTATGGCATTCCGTGCATACCCACCACCGCTTTTTGCCCCCCGACTTCCATGACCCGATCCGCTTCCCGTGTATTCCCGCCCTCCAGTCGATGTAATTCTCGCCATGGCAGCTGCCGCATAATTTTTGCGGCTGGTTGAAGCTGAACTCGTTCCCCTCACGGTCAATCAGTTTGTTGCGGTGCTTTGCGCTGTGACAATCGAGACACCATATTGCTCCGCGCCCATGCATGAGCTCAAGCGAGTTATTGACAATGTCCTGGTGCATCGTTATCAGCCTTGGTTTCTTATTCTTGGGGTATGGAACGATGTTACCGTCATGGCATGACTCACACCCATTCGGCCCCATGTTGTAATACATCAACTGGGGGGTTCTCGGTTTTACTACTGCATTGGCAAAATCGCCGCGGGTCTTGTCGTTTATGTTCGGCATCTCACCCATAGGTATAGTCCCGTCAAAGGGATCCCCATACCACAAGACGGCGGTGGTTGTTTGCGAGCATTTGACATTCGGATAGCCGTACTTCGGGACGGCATTTTCAACCCGGGTAACGGAGGAGAAACCAGCCCTGCTCTCAAAGCACTCCGTCACGGGCTGCGCCTTCTGTGGTTCGGCTTGTTTGTCCTCTGCGGAATGAGCAACGTTATTATTGCTTAAGCTATAGATACCCAATCCGCTCACCAGGAACATGCCAAGGGCAAATACGACTGGTCTTGACGATCTGCGAAGGAACTCCATTTCAAATACCTCCTTGAGCCCGGTCCGGTGCAAAGGCCAGCGCACTGTGATGCCTCACTTCACCCGTCAGGATGCCGATCGCGCCTTTCAGGATTACGGTCAGCCAGAAGAACCCGAGCGCCCAGACAAACATCACGTTGAAAAACTCGATCAGGGTGACGTGGTATTCGGTGTATTCCCCCAGCGGCGACGGACTGAACGCGGGGAACACCAGGATCATCGGCTTTTCGATCAGGATCGCGAAGAAGACCACCAGGCATGTGATGGGCAGCCAGCGATCATAGCTGTGCCGGACCCCGCGGAACAGCAGTGCGATGAAGCTGCCGACCAACGCCAGGATCGTCCCCCAGAACCAGGGCACATAATGATTGAGGCCTTTGTGTCCGAACATGTTGAATTTAAGTGAATCGGCATGCTCGGTGCTCGGGTACAGCACCGTAAAGAATTCGGCCGCGAATACCAGCATCAATATGCCAAGGCTCCAGGCAATGATCGTGGTCATCAGGTCGATTGCAGGGTAACCAATCTCCATATCGGTAAATTTCCGGGTAAGCAGAAAAATCATGACGATCAATGCCGGTCCAGATGCACCCGCCATGGTCAGGAAGGCAAAGGGCAGTACAGCGGTGGACCATGCTTCGACCCGCGCATTGCTGGCGAGCACGAAGGCCGTGACGATATGGATCAGCGGCCCCCAGGCAATGGCCAGGAACACGATAGGCCTGAACCAAACTGCCAGTTGCTTCTCATGAAAGGTGCCGACATATTTCTTGAACAGGATGTAACTGACGCCGATCATGTTCAGCAGCAGATAGACATTCAGCACGATGGTGTCGAACGAGAGCATCGAATTGGGAAAGTTCATGTGGCCGATCAGGGGAACGATATGCCAGGTCCGGTCCGGCCTGCCCATGTGGAACAGGATGAAAGTGATGCCCGTCGCAACAAACACCATTGCGACGATCTCGCCGATCACGGCGATCTCCTTCAGATCCTTGCGGTGATAGATGTAGCCGGGCGCCACGACCAGCACTGCCGCCGCCGCGACGTGAGCGGTAAAGACGAAGTTGGCAAAGAAGGATTCCAGCGTGACTTGGTCGGTCGCGCCGGTCACGATCAGCCCTTGGGTCAATTGTATGTATGCCGTATAGCAACCGACCAGGATGAAGAACACCAAGGACAGCAGCCAGGCGTAGTACACCCGCCCGCCCTTGAAGGCGTATGAAGCGAAGTCCTTTGCAAAAGAAATCACGGTATTCATTTCTTGACCTCAGCCTATGTAATAGAAAAATTTGGGATAGGTGCCAAACTCTTCCTTGAAGCGGAACACCCGCTTGGTGGCCAGGACTTTCCTGACGTCGCTTTCGGGATCGAGCAGGTTGCCGAACTTCCTTGCGCCCACCGGGCAGGCCTCCATGCAGGCCGGATCCCTGCCTTCCCGGGTCCGCTGAACGCAGAACGTGCATTTCTCCATCACGCCCCGCATTCGCGGCCGGTTGCCGAAGTAGTGGGTCTTGGGGTTCATCTCCTCGGCGGGCAGGTTGGGTTCGCCCCAGTTGAAGCGCCGGGCATGGTACGGGCAGGCAAGCTGGCACATGCGGCAGCCGATGCACCAGTTGTAATCGATCAACACCACGCCGGCGTGGTCCCTGAAGGTTGCCCTTACCGGGCAAGCCTTGACGCAGGGCGGCTTCTCGCACTGCTGGCACTGAACCGGCATATAGAAAAAATCCTTGTCCGGCACGACGTCGTCGTTGTAGTAATTCTGCGCGTCTTCGGTGGAAAGTCCGGCGGTCTTGTAGGCATTGCCGCCGACCTGCACACCGTAATCGCCGAACTCGCTTTTTGCCGGATAACCCTTGTCCAGATTTTCCGCGGTGAAGGAAATGTTTCCCTTCGGCATTTTCATCACTTGTATCCACTGGACTGTCGGATCGTGCCGCGACTGGTTGTTCTCCTTCACGCAGGCATGAACGCAGCGCCGGCAACCGATGCATTTCGAGATATCGAGGGCATAGCCGAACAGAACACCGTCGGGAGCCTCTACATCGGATACGGTTGTCTTCTTCCGGTATTGTGCTGAATAGCGTTTTTCCAGCCGCGCAATGGCCTGCTTCTTTTCCTCATCCGACATCAGCAGGAAATGACCCTGGAAATATTCCGCGACGGTCACATCGGCATCCGGATTGTCGGCTTCGGTATTTGCGCCTGCCACAGCAGGGGCCGCCACCAGCGCAGATACGCTCGAAGCACACACTTTCTTCAGGAATTCACGGCGGCCCTGTTCCAGGCCATCCGGCTCGTCCGATTCTTTCAACGCAATATTTTTTTCTTCTGACATCACTGCCTCCAACCGCAGATGGTAAGTAACAAAATCCTATGCAAGCTCCTGGCGATAGGAATTCAGCAGGTTATCGATCCGCTGCTGCTTCTCCTCGTCGGTCATCAGGACAAGCTGGTTTTCCTTTACTGCCCTTTCCTGCGCAGCCACATCCTCCGCGTACCTTGCGCTTGCATCGCCGTTCGACTCGATCGTCCTGGAGATCAGGGTTTTCGTTCCCGCCGCCGCCGCGACCACGCCCAATGCTGCCGCCGCTTTCTTGAAAAATGACCGTCTTGAATTCTCTTCCATGTCCGTCTCCATATATCTTTTCTATTGTCGACCTGACAATCGGCCGCCCGGCCTGTTAACAGCGGAACCAGCGTGACTCCATTCGGCCAGGACGTCGTGCACCTTCATGAACTGGAATGACTTGTCGAAGAAGTAATCCGCATTCGCGCGCCTACAGGCTTCTGCATAGTGTTCGTCGGTATAGTTCGTCAACACGATGACCTTGATCTCAGGATGGTTCGTCTTGACGCTCTTTAGCACGTTGATCCCCGAGCCAGACTCCAGATTGAGATCGAGGATCACCACATCGGGCAGCGTCGAAGCGATCTGCGCGATCGCCCCGGATTCGTCCGCAGCGTGGCCGATGATTTTCACTTCGCTGAAATCGGACAACATCGCCTGCAGGTTTTCGCGCATCACCGCCGAATCCTCCACAATGAACACGTTCATGTTTGCGCCTCGTTACGCTTTTTGTTTCGCAAGATCGTGGACGCATTATGTGGAAGCGGATTGGTGGCCGGTAGCGCGGTTTGTCCTATAGTTTTGTAGGTGGCAGGAGCATCTTGCTGTCAGTATTTGTCTGACAAGGCCAGAACTGGCTGCTTGTTGTGGCGGGAAATTTGGCGTGATTGCATCGTGACCTAAAGGTTGATCAGGACAATTTCAATTTAAGATGTAAGCCGCCCGGGTGTAGGCTGTGTCCGCTAATCGGTGCGGTTTCAACCGGTCGATGCAACATACTAGAATCTGCGTAAGCAGAAGAAGGAGTGTTGCAAATGAATCGAAGACCACGGATATATTACACGGAAAGCCAGCGATCTCTGATGTGGGACCACTGGCAAAAAGGTGATTCTCTCCAGCAGATCGCACAGTTGTTTGATCGAAATCATCCATCAATAGAACGCATTTTGGCTGAGAGTGGTGGGATACGACCCGCTCAGCGACGCCGTTCGAGATTGGCGCTGACTTTAGCGGAACGAGAGGAAATATCTCGTGCAGTAGTGGCTGGCCAGTCGGCCCGCTCGATTGCAACGTCCCTCGGCCGTGTACCCTCTACTATCAGTCGCGAGATCAAGCGCAACGGCGACCGTGAAACCTATCGTGCGAGTCAAGCCGACCAGGCGGCCTGGGATCGGGCACATCGCCCCAAGACGTGTAAACTAGCAAAGAACAGAACGTTGGCGCATATCGTGGCAGGCAAGCTGCAAATGCGGTGGTCGCCGGAGCAGATTGCCGGATGGCTAAAGCACACTTCCCCGGACGACGAGAACGATCAGGTGTCACACGAGACCATTTATCGCAGCCTCTACATCCAAGCCCGTGGGGCGCTGAAGAAAGAGCTGGTACAGCATTTAAGGCGCACCCGCGTCATGCGCCGTTCGCGCCATCATACGCAGAAGACAGACAATCACGGCAGGATCACGGATACGGTATCGATCAGCGAACGACCAGCTATGGCAGAGGATCGGGCAGTACCGGGTCACTGGGAAGGAGATCTGCTATGCGGAAGCGGAAACAGCCAGATTGCGACCCTCGTCGAACGTCATACACGTTATGTGATGCTGGTGAAGGTCGAGCGCAAGGATACCGAAACGGTCATCAACGCACTCATCAAAACCGCTCGAAAGTTACCGCAGGAACTCTACAAATCACTGACCTGGGATCGCGGTTCGGAGATGGCCGACCATAAGCGTTTCACCTTGGCGACTGACATACAGATCTACTTCTGTGATCCGCAGAATCCTTGGCAGCGTGGGACTAACGAGAATACGAACGGACTCTTGAGGCAGTACTTCCCCAAGGGGACAGATCTGTCAGCTTACTCGCAGGCCAAACTCAATGGAGTGGCAAGGCAATTGAATCAGCGCCCAAGAAAGACGTTAAACTATGAAACACCGGCTGAACGTTTTAACCAATGTGTTGCATCGACCGGTTGAAACCGCAG
>DATKAK010000136.1:0-20515 GCA_035498295.1 Gallionella sp.
GGATGGGTCGGATTGATCTCCAGTATAGGAAGAGTAGACGGAATCTTCTGACCGGCAGCCTTGAGCATGCGCGCCAGGTTGCCGCCGATATCATGCTCGTCCGAAACCAGGCAGGCGGGCGAATCGGTAAGACGGTGAGTCACGCGAACTTCCTTAACGCGCTTGTTCAGGGTTTTCTTGATCTTCTCGATCAATTCCTTGTGTTCGCTGGCTTGTTTTTCCTGTTCCTGCTTTTCCGTCTCGTCTTCCAGCTTGCCCAGATCCAACCCGCCCCTGGCGACCGAAACCAGTGGCTTGCCTTCGAATTCAGTTAGCGAACTGGCCACCCACTCGTCCACGCGATCCGAGAGCAGCAGCACTTCGACGCCCTTCTTGCGGAACACCTCAAGATGCGGGCTGTTCTTTGCCGCATTATGGGTCTCGGCGGTGATGTAGTAGATCTTGTCCTGGCCTTCTTTCATCCGGCCGATATAGTCGGCCAGCGATACGCTCGCCTCGGCCGTATCGGCATGGGTCGATGCGAAACGCAATAGCCCGGCTATCTTGTCCTTGTTGGCGAAGTCTTCCGCAGTCCCTTCCTTCAGCACCTGGCCGAACTCGCCCCAGAATTTGGCGTACTTTTCCTTGTCATTGATCGCCAGATCTTCCAGAAGGCTCAGCACCTTGTTGGTGCAGCCCTTGCGTATCGCCTCGATGTCCTTCGATTCCTGCAGGATCTCGCGCGACACATTCAATGGCAAGTCGCTGGAATCGACAACGCCGCGCACGAAGCGCAGATAGGTCGGCAACAGCTGCTCGGCGTCATCCATGATGAATACGCGGCGCACATACAGCTTGATGCCGTGCCGCGCATTGCGGTCCCACAAATCGAAAGGTGCGCGTGCCGGAATATAGAGCAACTGGGTATATTCCTGGCGGCCTTCAACGCGGGAATGAACCCATGCCAGCGGATCGTCATAGTCATGCCCGACATGTTTGTAGAACGCCTTGTACTCGTCCTCGGAGATCTCGTTCTTGGGTCGCGCCCACAACGCGGAAGCCTGATTGACGGTCTCATCCTCGTCGGTGACGACCTGGCCGCCCTCCTTCCACTCTTCCTTCTTCATGACGATGGGCTGGACGATGTGATCGGAATATTTGTGGATGATGGAACGGATCTTGTGCCCGGCGAGGAGATCATCCTGATCGGTGCGCAGATGCAGCGTGATTTCCGTGCCGCGCGCCGGTTTGTCCAGCATCTCGATGGTGAATTCGCCGCCGCCGTCCGATTCCCAGCGCACGCCCTGGTCCGCCTGTTCTCCTGCTCGGCGCGTCATGACGGTAACTTTGTCGGCCACGATAAAGGAGGAATAGAAGCCGACACCGAACTGTCCGATCAGATTCGCATCCTTCTGCTGGTCACCGCTCAACCTGGTAAAGAATTCCCGCGTCCCGGATTTCGCGATCGTGCCCAGATTGTTGATGACTTCGTCGCGGCTCATGCCGATGCCGTTGTCGCTGACCGTGATGGTCCTCGCTTCCTTGTCGTAACTGACACGTATCTTCAGATCGGAATCGTTCTCGAACAGTTTGTCATTGTGCAATGCCTCGAATCGCAGCTTGTCACAGGCGTCCGAGGCGTTGGAAATCAATTCGCGCAGGAAGATCTCGCGGTTGGAATACAGCGAATGGATCATCAATTGCAGAAGCTGTTTAACTTCCGTCTGAAACCCCATGGTTTCGCGATTGGCAGCAATATTTTCAGTCATTACAAACCCCTATAAGAACAGTTACAAATAGCCCGCTAGTCAGATGGAGTCTATCAAAAATATTTCAAGTGCCTAATCCAGGATGTGCCAGCAATTTGTCCAGCCACCCTTTCCAGCGCCGGTATTTATCCTGAAGCGCCATTGCGTTGTCGCCTCTGTCTATCCTTATGGCTACCCTGTGGCATGCCGTCCCGGCTGCAAGCAGCGCCGCGCCCTGCAAGCTGGATTCGCTCTGCTGCAGACGGAAGACCTCGAACGGAACACACCGGGCAATACCCTGTTGCAAACAAGGCAGTTCGGACAGTCCGCCAGAAAGATAGACACGCTTGATTGCAGTTTCGCCGTGAAATTCCTCCAATATCCGCGCCACCCTGAAGATGACGGCCTCCAGCAGCAAGACTGCGATGTGATTTTGCGTCAGATGTTCGACCGAAACGGAAAACCGGATACCGATATCTCTGCGGAAATACGGTGCCCCCAATCCGCTGGATTCCGCGACGCAGAATATATCTTCCCGGGCAAAATCTTCTATACGACAATCCTTGACCGGATACGGTGCAAGCGCCGCAGCGATGGAATTTAGCGTTCCCTCGATCGCAAAATGCACATGCCGGGCACGATCCTGATATACCAATGTTTGCAGGTACCCATTCGGCGCCGCCATTCCAACCGGCAGGTAGCGTACGACAAAGCAGCCGGTTCCCAGATTGACCAATGCCTCGGGCTGATCTTCTGTGACGCTGGCAAAAAGCGCAGCGGATTGGTCGCCTACGCTGGCTTGCAATACCAAGCCGATGTCCAGAGCGATATTCATTCCCGCGGAGGGCATGATTTCTGCCAATGTTCCCGGCGGAATACCGAACAAGCCGCATAGTTGCGGCGACCAGCACAGTTGCCGGATATCCATCAGCAAAGTGCGCGCAGCCATCGATGCATCGGTGACAAAATATCTGCCTCCGCTCCAGCGCCAGATCAGAAACGTGTCCAGCGTGCCGGCAAGCAGATCTCCCCGCTCCAACCGCGCCTGCCATCCCGGATTGTCCCGCAACACGACGCGCAGCTTGGGCGCGAAATAATAGGGAGTCAGCGGTAGTCCGGCAAGGTCGCGAATAATCTTTTCGTGTTCTGTCAACGCATCACAGCTTGCGGATCCGCGGTTGTCCTGCCAGGAGATCAATGGTGTCAGCGGCCGGCCTGTGGCCTTCTCCCAGATCAGAAAAGACGAGCGCTGGCTGCACAGACCCAGCAATCTGCTGTCGCCCGTCTTGGCGATGCATTCGTTGAGAACCAGTTCGGCGGTCTGCGCATAGGCCAGCGCGTCGCTTTCATAATGGCCGCCATTTACGTCAATCTTCGGTGCATGGCGAACGGTCAGATTGCCGAGTTCACCGTGCTGATCCAGCAGGCCACCCTTGACCGAGGTGGTGCCCAAGTCCAGTGCAATCGCGGAATATTTGGGATCTGTCATCTCTTGAGACAAAAAGCAACTTCACGATTAACTGCAGCTTCGTCCCAACCGGTCACCCTTGCAACGGTTTCAGCTATATGACGCAGTGTATCTTCACCGGGCTTGGACAGGATCAACAGCGGCATCCGGCGGCGCAACAGGTCGTCCATGTGTACGACCATCTCGTTGCGCGCGCAAAACAGCAGGTCTGCGTAAATAAATGGAAGCGCGGGCAGGATGCGTTCGGCCAGGCTCGGCTCGACCTCAATGCCGCGCAATATTTCCGCTGCGCGATTGCCGTGCCGGCGTATCAGCCATTTCGCGTTTTCCGAGGCGATGCCAAACCGGATTGCCAGTTTATTCATTGCGGCGGACCATTCGGAATATTGTTCCTCTGGCGCCCAAGGAAACATACGGTCCCTGGTGGCGCAAGGCATATCGATTCCAAATTTCGTGCACACCCTGTCGACGATGGCGCAAGCATCTTCTCGCGCCGATGTCAGCTTGCCGCCGATCGAGTAATGCACGCCATTGTCTGCGGTCATCAGTTCCCAGTCGCGGCTGACATCCGAGGGTGAAGTCTTATCGCTGCGTTTCATCACCCGCACGCCCGCATAACTACCGACGATATCGGTTTCGGTCCAAGCGGACTTGAGGTATCGATTGGCTGCATCCAGCAGATATGCGATCTCATTCTGTTCGACCACTGCATGATCGAGGTCACCGGTGTAATCCCGATCGGTCGTGCCGACCAGCGTCATGCCATACCAGGGTAGGATGAAAAACACCCTGCCATCGGACTTGGTGGTCAATAGCAACGCCTCCTCGCTCAACGTCCCGCGCACGACAATATGCACACCTTTGGACAACCGGCACCGGTCATGTCCCTGCTGCGTTGCAGCTATCCACTGACCGGTGGTATGGACGATCTGCCGGGCACGAAGCTGTGCGCTCATTCCGCCGATCCTGTCCAGAACCGTTGCGCCGCGCGCCTGCCCGCCCGATTCGGTCAAGCCGGTCAGCTTGCAATAATTCACGCATACCGCGCCGGCCGACATCGCGCCGGAGATCAGTTCCAACACAAAACGGGCATCATCGGTCTGGGCGTCTCCATAGGTGAAACCTCCTTTCAGTCCGTCGCAGTCCAGGTCAGGAAAACGCCCAGCAAATGCGTCGCGTTCGAAATAACGATGAGCGATCTCTGCGTCAGGAAGCCCGGCAAGGAGATCGTACAGCAGCAAACCGGCTTTCAATTTTGATGTGCCGACACGGCTGCCCTTATAAATCGGCACACCGAAACGCAACGGCCAGACTCGATGCGGCGCCAGTCGCAGCAACCGCTGCCTTTCCCGTATCGCCTTCCTGACCAGCTTGAAATCGTACGTCTCCAAGTAGCGCAATCCACCATGGATCAATTTGCTGGAGGCGGACGAAGTAGCGCCGGCCCAATCGCTCTGCTCCACGATCGCTACGCTCAGGCCGCGCAACGCCGCGTCATAGGCAGTCCATGCGCCGTAGATGCCGCCGCCGCAAACCAGCAGATCGAAGTGTCTTCCCGCCAGCAATGAAAAGTCGCGCTTCACGCATCTCCCGATTTCATGGCTCTGATCTGCAGCGCTTTTTGCGGCACATCGCTGATGAGTATATCCACGCCCAACTTCAGCGCGGTGTTGATTTCCGCGTCGGTATTACATGTGTAGACCGCGATGCTTTTGCCTTGATCGCGCAATAATTTGACCATGGGCTCATCAAGCGACTTGATCGGCAGGCAAAGTCCATGAAGAAACGCTTGTTCGGCGAGGGCGCGCCGCGCATCCGCAATTGTCTGGTCTTCTTCGAAGTTGCATACCAGCGGAAAGTCCGGGCGGTATCGATGTGCATAGATCAGGCTGTCCAGATTGAACGAGGAAACCATGATCGCGTCTCCACGAGGCTCTCCGATCATGTCCAGCGTCTGCCGTACCTTGATTTGATGACGTGAAGTCTCCTCCCAATCGCGGTTCTTGATCTCGAGCAGCAAGCGGCAGCGCTTGCGATAAGTATGAAGAAACGCTTGCAGACTCATCACACCTTCCGGTTTTACAGCTGAAGAAAAATGAGCGGCGAAATTCATCGTTTGCAACTGTGCTAAATCGAAATCATCGATATGCTTGAGCGGCAAACCGAGTTTGCCGAGAAACCTGTCGTGCCATAGTACTGCAATCTCATCCCGGCTAAGCTGCACATCCGTCTCGATGCCATCGATGGGATATTCCAGCGCCTTGTCAAAGGCGGTACGCGTATTTTCCGCGGCTTCCGTATTGGCTCCGCGGTGGGCATAGATCAGGGTTCTGGTCATAGTGTAGTTGTTTCTTTAATCCAAATCAGCGGCAATTTGGGTTTTCGTCAATTATGGTCAACAATATCCACTCATCCACCCAGGGCAGTCAAGAAATTCCATGCGCAAATCCCTAGCTGAATCTGTCATGCCCCGTGAAGTCTGGTCCTGGGCCATGTATGACTTCGCCAATTCCGGCTACACGACCGTGGTGATCACCGCGATCTTCAATGCCTATTTCGTCTCGGTGGTGGCAAACGATCAGCCCTGGGCAACGTTCGCATGGACGGCTGCGCTGGCGGTCTCCTATGCTGCGATCGTGCTCACTGCGCCGGTCATCGGCGCTTATGCGGATGCCTATGCGGCCAAGAAGAAACTGCTGGCGCTGACCACGATAGGCTGCGTGAGCTTTACCGCGATGCTGGCATTTTCGGGGCCGGGCAGCCTTTGGCTCACCATCTCATTGGTCGTGATGTCCAACTTCTTTTACGGGAGCGGAGAAAACATCGTCGCAGCCTTCCTGCCGGAACTGGCGCGCGGGCGTTCGCTCGGCAAGGTGTCGGGATGGGGATGGAGTCTGGGCTATGTTGGCGGTCTTGTCAGCCTGGGTGCCAGTCTCGCTTATGTGACCTGGGCGCAGAGTCGGGGTCGGCATGCTGCGGATTTCGTTCCGGTGACCATGCTGATCACCGCCGCACTGTTCGCCGTTTCCAGTCTGCCCACTTTTTTGTTTCTCAGGGAGCGCGCCGCGCCGCAACCGCACCTGCAAGGATTGAACATGGTGCAGGAATCTTTCGCCCGTTTGATGCAGACGATCAGGCACGCAAGGGATTACCGCGACCTGCGCCGTTTTCTGGCCTGCACGGTGTTTTACCAGGCCGGTATCCAGGCGGTGATCACGCTCGCGGCGATCTATGCCGAGCAGGCGATGCATTTCACCACCCAGCAAACCATCATTCTCATCTTCGTGGTCAATATCACTGCCGCCGCAGGCGCATTCCTGTTCGGTCACTTGCAGGATCGCATCGGCCACGTCCGCACCATTGCCTTGACGCTGTTCGGATGGATCGTGATGATCCTGCTGGCATGGGCGGCTCAAGGGCCACGGATGTTCTGGATCGCCGCCAACCTCGCCGGCATTTGCATGGGTTCCAGCCAATCGGCAGGGCGCGCGCTGGTTGGACTGTTGAGTCCCGCCACGCGTCGCGCGGAATTCTTCGGGCTATGGGGGCTGGCGGTCAAGCTGTCGTCGATACTGGGGCCTCTGACCTACGGCCTGGTCAGCTGGTTATCGCGCGGGGACCATCGCATGGCGATACTGATCACTGGCACTTATTTTCTCGCGGGTCTGGCGATCCTGGCGGGCGTCAACGTCAGGCGCGGCAGGCGTGCGGCGCTGCGCTCTTCGGCTTGATCAAGGCAACCGTTCGATGAATTTCTGCATCGAAATCTTGAGTGTCTCAAAGTGCGGGTTATACATCAGGCGGCGCATGATGCCGGATTTGAGATTTCTGCTCGTCACCTCGCCTTGAAAATCCAGCTCGGGATGTTCGAGGCAGGCTTGGTATTTTTCCATGTCATCCGGAAAATAATGAACGCAATTCGAATATTCTCCTGTCTCGCCATAATGTTTGTCTTCCGGCGGCAACACAATCGCCGTGTGTGCTGAACTCAAAATCCTTCGTTCGGGAACCGAACTGTTCACCAGTTCCAGCCTGTCCGCCAGAAAATCCGGTGAATACTTTTCCGGTACGGTGGTATAGAGCACAAGCTTGCTGGACGGGTGGAGTATGCGAGAGGCGAAATCGAATATCGCCGATGTATTGACTGTCATGTCATCTTCGCTGGCAGCGATAAAGACCGGGATGTCCAACTCATGCTGCCGCAAGAGATCTTTGAGCTGTCTGGTCAGCGCATAGGCCTGGGCAGCTGCATTCTTCGTGAATGATTCATACTTGTAGATATCCAAGTCGGGTTTGATATCCACCCATTTTGCAGACGGAATCAACCAACTGTACAGTTTGTGCAGATTCGCAAGCGCAGCTTTTGGCGTAATCTTGATCGCAGGTGAAAAAAGGAACAACCCGCTCACCCGGTAGTCGCGCAGACTATGGAAAACGCTCAGCGTGGCGCCGGTTGATAATCCTGCCAGAAACAGTTCGTCCACCTCGTCGGCCAGTTTGTATGCGCCATAGGCCACAGTCTTGGCCCACTCCTGCCAAGCCACCTCCAGCAAATCGCCCGGTTGCGTACCATGGCCGGGCAGCAAGACCGCTAGGACACGAAAGCCGTTCTGCCGGAAGAACTCGGCCAGAGGACGCATCATATAGGGGGAGTCGCTCAAGCCATGCGTCAGGAGCACACCGCGGCGATACGTTTTGTGTCGCCCTGTAGCAAATCCCTGTATCGGTTCCAATTCGAAAGGTGCGTTGCCGTAGACTCTCTTGTCCAGATCCGCTGCGCCATGGTGTGCCCTTTTGAGCATGTCCCGGTTGCGCGCAACATATTCCGCAAACGCCAGCCGGCTACCATTGAAATGCGAGTTCAATCCGGATGGCAGGTGCCGCGCTTCAAGCCGCGGAGTTGCCACGTTTATTCACCCGCACATTTCGCGATTGCTTCGTTGGTCTCCAAATCAAGGCAAAATCTCAGGTCAAGATTCTTTGGTCGCGCTTTATCAGGGGCCGGCTTATTGGCAGCCTTTGCCTGTTTGGAAAGTTTCAACGGCGGTTGCGGGGCCTGTTCTGGTTTGGCGACAGGCATGGATGCGGCTGCAGGTTCCGCAGCCTCAGCTGGTGCCGGAGTTACAGGTACCGCAGGTGCTTTCGCTCCATCGGAAACGATGGAGGGTTTGGGCGCAGCAGGGATTGCCGGCGATGGCACGGTAACAGGTGCTTTCACCGGGGGTGGGGCGACTGCTTTGGACGCAACATGCGGTGTTGCCGGTTTGGCAACAGTGGTAACCTTCTTCAAGCCCAAGAGGTCCATGTCCAAGGGGTCGAAGTACACGAAAGCCGCGCCGGCAGCTATGACCAGGATACCCAGGAGCACCAATTTTTTGCCGTCCATTGTATTTCCTTTCCCTTGCAAATCGCACAATTCAATCAACCTGCTGATCGAACATCATCGGTCCGATTGACTTTGTCCGCTATATCTGCGCACGATAAACTGCATCGCCACCGCTGGCAATGACCTTCGGCTAATTTATTTTCCAGAACACCGGCCGATTATCAAATGCCTGTATGGATTTTCGCAACAATGCGAGTTGACTGGACAGCTCATGCGCGATCCACCCTCGAACCAGAACGACCGCTTCCTGGTGCGCCGCCAAAGCATTATCCGTTGACAATCCGTCCAGCAAACGATGTGCAACCACGATATCGTTGATCTGCCCGAGCACATCCTGCACTTTGCTTAGCGCGGCGAGAAAAGCCCCGGCTTTCCGTTTGTCGTACAAAGGCGCGAAAAATTCCGCGCTGTATCTGAGTTTCTTGGCAACGATCCGCAACGCATGCAGCCGTGCGGCGCCAGCTGTATCCAGCTGTTGCCCCGAGCGGTCGAACCGTTTAGACAGCTTGCGCAAACGGCGGGTCGCGAATGCTTGCGCCTGCTGTAAAGTTTCCGTTTTTTGCCAATAGTCGCCGTTCATCCAGATCGCGAAACGCAACAGCAAGCGCTGCCGTTCACGCGCCTGTGCCTCGTCGCGCAAAACAGCATAACTGGCTGCTCGCTGCCGTTCACTGGCTGCCAACAAGATCTGCAGACCGGCATGTCCTGCCATTCGTGCACACATTGGTTTGACCGTCTGCGCGATAAACACATCCCATTCGCGTATGCGGCCTAACGCGACGCATAAATCTGAAACATCCTTATACAGACCGGACAAACACCGATCGGCACGGACCTTCTCCACCATGCGCAACACCACACGCAAGCGTCGCAATGCGACGCGCATCTGGTGCAGATATTCGTCGTCGTCGCTTGCCATTGCTCCATGAAGGTTGTCCTGGAAATGCTGCAGGCAGGACCAACACAGCTTTTTGAGCACATCAGCCAGCGTGTCCGTGGCGGCAAGCGCCGGCGCAACGCCCTTGACCGGTTGTTCGGTATGTTCCATCAAGAGACGATAGCCCTGCTCCGCCTTGCTGACGGTCTCGAGTTCGAACGAGACCAATCCCAGTATCTTCAGAGCCAACTCGAAAAGCTGCTGTGGCTCGCCGGATTTCAATTCAAGCTCAAGCTCGCAGATCGGCCTGCTGTGCTGCTCGGTGCGCACCTCACCGTGATCGATGCACAACTCGATCTGCGCACCCTGAAAATCCAGCATCCTGCTGCTGCGGGTAAAATCAGTGACAAACACCGGCTTCAATTTCTTGCGTAACGGCGGTGCCAGAAGCTCGTCCCATGCCACTTCCTGTGTCGCTGAAAAATCCAGGGCCGCACGCGTCACGGGCACTTCCCACTCATCGCGCTGATGCAACCCGGCCCGCGCCGAACCGCCTCCCTTCAGCGTTTGCAGCCACTGACCTCCCGCATGGCGCAAACGCAGTGCCTTGCCAGATTTATGCAAATCAAGTTTCGGGGTGTCGTAATAGATGCTTTCAAGATGGCGCGTGACCGTTCGAGATATAGAACACGACTTGAGCAGCGCATGCCGCTTCAACCTGGCAAGCTGCCCGGGAGCGATGCTTAATTTGAGTTCGGTTTCGACTGCCATGTTTACATCGGGCTTTGCATGAAGCGTTCACTATATCAGCCTGGCGAAAAGTTGACGCGGCACGCCCATCTGCCAGTCGGAAGAATACAATGCGCGTATGCCTGTGCATAACGCCGACATCACCGTGATTTTCGAAGAGATCGCCGACCTGCTGGAAATTCAGGGGGCAAATCCGTTCCGCATCCGCGCCTATCGCAATGCCGGGCGCATCCTGGGTGACCTGCCGCAGGAAGCGCGTATCCTGGTGGAACGCGGCGACGACCTGACCAGACTGCCAGGCATCGGCAGCGACCTCGCCGCCAAGGTCTGCGAAATCGTCAACACCGGACATTGCAGCTTGCTCGACCGCTTGCGCAAGGAGCTGCCGCCCGCGATCACCGAACTGTTGAAGATACCCGGGCTGGGGCCGAAGCGGGTAAAGGCACTGTACCACGACCTCGATGTACAAACCGTCGAACAACTGCACCGCGCCGCACGGGATGGGCGTATCCGCGCGTTGCCCGGTTTCGGCGCAAAAACCGAACAAAATATTCTGCAGGCGGTGCAAGACCATGCCAGCCAGAGCCGCCGCTTCAAGCTCGCCACCGCTGCACAGTATGCCGAAACGCTGCGTGCCTTTCTGCAAGCCATCCCCGGCGTGCAGCGGGTGGTCGTGGCCGGCAGCTTCCGGCGCATGCGCGAGACCGTCGGCGATCTGGATATCCTGGTCACTGCGAAACCAGATAGTCCGGTGATGCAGCGTTTCACCGCATACGACGAAGTAGCCGAGGTGTTTTCCGCCGGCGATACGCGCGCCAGTGTGCTGCTCAAATGCGGCATGCAGGTCGACCTGCGAGTCGTCGCGCAAGAAAGCTATGGCGCGGCGCTGCACTACTTCACCGGCTCCAAGTCGCACAACATCGCGATCCGCCGCATCGCCCAGCAGCTCGGCCTCAAGGTCAACGAATACGGCGTGTACCGCGGAGAAAAGCGCATCGCCGGGGACAGCGAAGAATCGGTGTACCGCGCCGTCGGCCTGCCGTTCATTCCGCCCGAGCTGCGCGAAGACCGCGGCGAGATCGAGGCGGCGCGCGCCGGACGGCTGCCGAAGCTGGTTGAGTTGTCCGACCTCAAGGGTGACCTGCATGCGCACACCAAGGCCACCGACGGCCACGACAGCCTGCGCGACATGGCGCTGGCGGCCAAGGCGCTGGGGCTGGAATATCTCGCCATCACCGAGCACTCGCGCCGCCTCACCGTCGCGCACGGCCTCGACCCGGTCAAGCTGGCGAAGCAGTGCGACGAGATCGACCTGCTCAACACAAAGCTGGACGGAATCACACTGCTCAAGGGCATCGAGGTGGATATCCTCGAGGACGGCGGCCTCGACCTGCCGGACTCGGCGCTGGCGCGACTCGATCTGGTGATCGGCGCGGTGCACAGCCGCTTCGACCTGTCTCGCGCCAAACAGACCGAACGCATCCTGCGCGCGATGGATCACCCGCACTTCACTATGCTAGCCCACCCCAGCGGCCGCCTCATCGAACAGCGCGAGCCCTACGATGTCGACATGCTGCGCATCATCCGCCATGCAAAACAGCGCGGCTGTTACCTCGAACTGAATGCGCACCCGGAACGCCTCGACCTGCTAGACAGCCAGTGCCAGAGCGCCCGGGAGGAAGGCGTGCTGGTCAGCATCAATTCGGATGCGCACAGCACCTTCGATTTCGCCAACCTCAAATACGGTGTCGGTCAAGCGCGGCGCGGCTGGCTGGAAAAATCCGACGTGCTCAATACACGATCGCTATCCGCACTGCGCAAGCTGCTCAAGCGCACGATGTAATGAAAAAATCCACTGAAGCCGCGCTGGCAGCGTTAAAAACGGACTCAAAATGCGGGGTCGCGAAGCGATAAACTATGTGTAAACTGCATCTGCGACATGTTACCGGCGTAGGCGGCCGATTGCGGGAGCAGATGCAGGCCGCCCTTCCCGCACGAGGATGCTTCGCAACACCGTGTCAGAGAGGCTGCCTTTTCGCCCATTTTTTTGCCCTGCCATCATCGGCTTGACTGAATTTCTGGAGGTGCCCTTTTGCTAACGCTGGCATTAATGGGTGATGTAATGCTCGGTCGCCTGGTAAACGAGAAGCTGAAGCACATGCAGCCTGACGAAATATGGGGCGACGTGCTGCCGCATCTGGCGCAAGCCGACCTGCGCATCATCAATCTGGAATGCGCCCTCACCACTCATCAGCATCCGTGGACGGGATCCTGGAAGATGTTCCATTTTCGCGCAGACCCCGATGAGGTTCGCGCGCTGCAAGCCGCGCATATCGATGCCTGTACGCTTGCAAACAATCACGTGCTCGATTTTGAAGTACAGGGGCTTTACGATACATTGAGAACGCTCGACGCTGCCGGCATCCGCCGCGCCGGCGCCGGCGCCGACCCCAGTAAAGCGGCCAGCCCTGCGATCCTCGTAACGACGGGTGTGGAAATATGCCGAGTGGCATTGCTTTCATACACCGACAACGAACCGGACTTCGCCGCGACAGAAAATCAGCCTGGCACCAACTATCTGGAAATCTCGCTGGACGAAGCAACGATGGCGCGCATCGAAGGCGACATCACAAAAGCACGTGCTCTCGGAGCCGATCTGGTGGTGTTCTCCAACCACTGGGGAGCGAATTTCGTCGAACGGCCTTCGGAGAGATTCCGCGGTTTTGCCAGACAGGTGATCGAGCTGGGCGCCGACATCTACCATGGCCACAGCGCGCATATCTGTCAGGGAATCGAGATCCATCAAGGCAAACCCATCTTGTACGATACCGGCAATTTCATCGACGACTATGCAATCCATCCGCAGTTGCGCAACGACCGTTCCTGTTTGTTCAAAGTGATGTTCGAACACGGCAAGTTATGCCGCATCGAGCTGCTCCCGGTGTCATTGAGCGTCGCACATGTCGCCTTGGCACGCGGCGCAGAACTCGAAACGATCTGCGCGCGCATGGAGATGCTGTGTGCCGAGTTCGGCACCAGTCTGGCACGCCTGAATGACCGGCTGATCCATGAGGCATGACCATGCCATGGGATGATGATTACTATCCTCGGGCCATGCAGCATCTGCCGCCGCTGGTGCGCTCAAAGGCAATTGCGATCGCCAATGCGTTGCTGGCCGAAGGCCGCGATGAGGGCAGCGCGATCCGCATCGCGATTGCCCGCGCAAAAACCTGGGCGCGGCAACACGGATTGTCGCGGGGAGATTTGTCATGATCGCTCCTGCCGAACTGGTGCGCAGTCTAGGCGGAACATTTGCAACTGCGCTCGGCATCGATCTCCGATCAATGGACTGCGGCGAACGCTTCAAATGGCTCATCGCGGCGATACATTGCGGGACGCGCATTTCAGAACAGCTTGCCACACGTGCCTGGCGAGAGTTTGGCGCACGCGGCATACTCGCCCCGCGGCGCTTGATTGATACCGGATGGGACGGTCTGGTGCCCATCTTCGATGCCGGCGGCTATGTGCGTTACGATTTCAAGACTGCCACCAAATTGCTCGCGGTATGCACGGCCCTGTTGCGCGATTACAGCGGAGATCTCGATGATCTGCATTCCTTTGCGGCAGATCCGCTCGATCTGGAAGCACGGCTCAAGGCGCTGGGCAAGGGCATCGGCGACACGGCCGTCGGCATCTTTTTGCGCGAGCTGCGCGGCATCTCGAGCAAGGCGGCTCCCTCACTGTCGCCACTGGCACAGACCGCTGCACAATCGATGGGTTACCTGCGGCATGGCCGCCTGGCTGCGGCACATGCGCCGGAAAGGTTGCAGCAAATATGGGTCGCTGATGGGCAATCACCAGTCACTTTCGCGGCTTTCGAGGCGGCATTGGTGCGCGAGGGGCTGCGCCTGCGCCGTGAAGAATTTCGCCATGGATCTTCGGGAAGGGAAACAATATGAACAACCTCATCGTCGTCAACAATCCGCGTGACTGGCCGCTTGCAATTCCCGACGTGTCCGTCGTGCCGGCGCGCGCCTATCTGACCGATCCGGCCTATGGCAGCGAGCTTCAGGTTCGCGTGTTCAACCTGTGCAAGAGTTACCGCTACCAGACGCTGGGATATTATGTGTCGCTGCTCGCCGAGGCGCGCGGCCACAAGCCGCTGCCGCGCGCGAACACGATCGAGGATCTGGAATCGCGGAACATGGTGCGGCTGCTGACCGAGGGGCTGGACGACCTGATCCAGAAATCGCTCGCGACGGTCAAGTCGGATGCGTTCGAACTCGACATCTACTTCGGCCGCAGCACCGCGAGCCGCTACGATACCCTCGGCCGCCAGTTGTTCAGCCTGCTGCAGTCACCGCTGCTGCGCGCCGATTTTCAGCGCCGCGGCCAGCATTGGCACATTCGTAGCGTGCGTCCGATCGCGGCCAACGACATCCCGCCCCAGCATCAGGAATTTGCGGTCCATGCCACCACGGAATATTTCATGGGGCGCAGGCGACGGTCGCCGAAGCGTGCCGCGCCGCGACACAACCTCGCGATACTGCATGACCCGGACAACCCCGAACCGGCCTCCAATGCGAAGGCTCTGCAAAAGTTCGAGAAGGCCGCGCAGGCACTGGGCATGCGTGCGGAGTTCATCACCAGGGCGGATTACGGGCGGCTGACCGAATTCGACGCGCTGTTCATCCGCGACACCACCTTTGTCAACCATTACACCTACCGTTTCTCGCGGCGCGCCGCCGCCGAAGGGCTGGTGGTGATCGACGATCCTGACTCCATCCTGAAGTGCAACAACAAGGTCTATCTCGCCGAGATACTCGCGCGGCACCGTATCCCCGCCCCCAGGACATTATTGGTGCAGCGCGACAACGTAAACCAGATCGTCCCCACGCTGGGTCTGCCCTGCGTGCTCAAGCAGCCGGACAGTTCGTTCTCGATCGGTGTAGTGAAGATCGAGACGGCGGAAGAACTGCCCGGCAAGGTGAATGCCCTGCTGGATAAATCGGAACTGATCGTTGGGCAGGAGTACCTGCCGACCGAATTCGACTGGCGCGTCGGCATCCTCGACCGGCGGCCGCTGTTCGTCGCCAAATACCACATGGTTCCCGGCCACTGGCAGATCATCCGCCACGGCGATGACAAGCACGATTTCGTCGAAGGAGCAACTGAGGCGCTGTCGGTCGGCGAAGCGCCGGATCGCGTGGTTAAGATGGCGCTCAGGGCCTCCAGGCTGATCGGCGACGGATTCTATGGCGTGGACATCAAGCAGGTCGGCAAACGTCTCTACGTGATCGAGATCAACGACAATCCCAACGTGGATGCCGGCAATGAGGATAGCGTGCTCAAGGATGCGCTCTACCGCGAAGTGATGGGCGTGTTCCTGAAGCGCATCGAGACGCGCAAGCGGGGAGTATCCAGGCAAAGATAGTCATGCGTTGATCGACCCGAAGCCGGGATGTACCTCTGATTTGGTGCCTCCAGTTGGCCTACATGGCCTGCACAGACTCCTGGAGAAATTGCAGTACCACCAGTTCGTCGCGTCGCAGCGCGGCCTGCGAAGCGGCGCGGCGCGCGGCGCGCGTCTCAGCCGGCGGCGCGGGTGCAGTCAAGCCCAGATGATAGGCATTGATCAGCGCGGGGTGCACATAATACTTGCGGCACACGGCGCGCGTGTTGCCGAGCCGCTCGGCCACTGCATCGAGTGCACGCACGATGTTGCGGTCGGCTTCGCGCCGGCTGGTCGCCGGCCCCATCGTCCTCAGTGCCACGGCCGCCACCATGGTACCTCCCCAGGTACGAAAATCCTTGGCCGTGATGTCGTGGCCGCTGACTTCGCGCAGATAATCGTTCACGTCATCCGAAGAAATCGGCTTGCGTTTGCCGAACGCGTCCAGGTACTGGAATATTTCCTGTCCCGGTAGATCCTGGCAGCGCTGCACGATGCGGGCGAGCCGCGGGTCGTCGACCGCCACCGAATGTTCTACCCCGCTCTTGCCGCGGAAACTGAAGCGCATTTGCGTCCCATGCACCTGGACATGTTTCCTACGCAAAGTGGTCAGACCGTAGGAACGGTTCTCGCGAGCGTATTCGTCGTTGCCGACACGAATCAATGTCCTGTCCAGCAGATGCACCACGGTTGCGAGTATCTGGCGCCGGCTCAGTTCCGCGGCGCGCAAATCGCGTTCCACGCGCTCGCGCAACGAGGGCAGGATCTCGCTGAATTCGAGCATGCGGCAAAACTTGGATTGGTCGCGCGCTTCGCGGTAGGAAGGATGATAGCGATATTGTTTGCGTCCGCGCGCATCGCGCGCAGTTACCTGGATGTGGCCGTCCGGATCCGGGCAGATCCAGACGTTGGTCCACGCGGGCGGGATTGCAAGCGCATCGATGCGTTTGCGCGCGGTCTTGTCCTTGATTAGCGTGCCATCCGGCTGGTAATAGCTCCAGCCCTTGCCGGAACGGCTACGGCTGATGCCCGCGAAGCCGTCGGTAACATAGCGCAGACCGGCGCGTGTCGCCGCCTTGCGAAACTCATGGTGCTTAGCTGTTCCCAATACCGGCGCCCTCCTTTACGCGGCAATTGGCACATTGTGTATGCTGGAACCGGCCGATGGCAAGTGCTTCATGTTCAACTATAAACTCGCCTTGAATCAGTGAGCTCTGCCTCCCTGCGCAGATCAGCCAGGCGTGCAAGCCCGAAATGTATGTATGCCAGTGCCGTCAGTACCGCGGCAACCAGATTCAGCAGTGGCACGAATTGCAACAAACCGGTCAGCAGGCCCAAGCCCCACCAAGAAGACCGATACAGGGAAATCATGGTCTTTATCTCCTCGCTGGTCGCGTGTTCCGCAATCGCATCGTAGCGAAACAAGCGCTGGTTTAGATAAGTCGCGGCGATGAATGGGGCCACCATTCCGACGCCGATCAGCCACAACGGCGAAGTGAAGACCCAGATAGCGATAAAAATGACTATGGCGACTGCGGTGTTGGCCAGACTGCCAACCATCCCGCCGCCATTTTTACGCTTGAGATGTGGATAATCATGCTCGGCTACCAGGGCGATCAGCGACGGCATGGCAAACAAAGCGGTGATTAGCAGCGCGGTAATGAATACCAGCGGCACGAACAGAATCAGATGCACGAAGGCCTGAATACCGTTCGCGACCCAGCGCGGTTCCACTCCTGCCAGCCAGGATTGTATGCCGATTGCATCGAGGCCGCTTGCGATCCACCCCGAAAATGTGCCCCAGAAAGCCACCCCCAAAACCAACCATAGCAGAATGGCTGCCAGCATCGGCCAGATCATGATCCACAATACCTTGAGCTGGAACAAATCGCGAAAGGCACGAGATAGCGCATCGATTATCTGTGTCATACGATTACCTTTACTGGATATTGCATCACGTTATGGCTTGCGGGGGGCTGGTTTGCCGATAGATGGCTGCGCGGGTTTTAGATCATTCAGTTCGGCGCAAGGGTCGCTGCGAGCAACACGCGGCGTGAACCAGATGAAATCATAGGGGGCTTCGCCGGTCGCGCTCTGCGCTGCATATTCTTTGGGATCCGTCCTTTGCGGGCTCACCTCCATGAAAGCGATCGAAAAGATGCGCGCCTGGGGCGCACGAGCGGCAAAATAGATGGGCATGCCGACGTCGCGGCGCGCATGCCCGCTGCCGACAATGCCCACCACACCTCGACCGAGACTCGACATCGCGCTGTCTGCCATCAGGGCATCGCGCAACCGCTGACTGCGGGTCAGGCCCGCGCGCAGTTCATCCCTGAGCTTTCCACAATGCGCGCCCCCCATGTTGTTCATCAGATAATTCTGGCGGCCTTGGCTCCACACCTCTTCGATCGCCAGACGTTTCAGATCGTTCGGATCATAGGCGGCGAACCCTTTCCAGATGACCGGCTGCAAACGCAGGCTGGAAATATTGGCGGCAATCACCGGTAACTGGTTGTCGACCGCGATGGCAAGAAACGGCCGGTAAAATTTCCAATCGGCGAACTTGATCAGCTTGGTGGCTCTGTTCAACACTTCGACGCGATTGTCGCCTTCCAAAGCCCGGTCGAGAGCCGATTGGCTGTCGTCATCGATCTGTTCCATCAGCAACGCCGGGCGGGCACCCGACGCAATGCGGGCTTGCAGAAGTTTTTGCTGGAGTTCATGATGCCGTGGATTATCATGTGTCTCGCCAAGCAGCAGCACGGTGGCATTGGCAATTCTGGCTAATAGCGCGGTCTCGTCGATGAAACTGCGGTTGTTCATGTCCCATATCTTTCCAACCAGCGGATGGTCCGTGTAAAGCATGGACTCGGCACGCGCCAGATTCAAAAAAGACAGAATGAACAAGACGAACAGAAATTTGATAACTGCAATCGATCTCATACGGACTTGAACAAGTTATTCGACTCTCGCGGCTGGGAGCGCAAATACTGTTTCGGCACAAATACTTGGGCACCCAACCTTGCCGCGGCATGCCATGGCCAGCGCGGGTCATACAACATGCCCCGGGCAAGTGCTACCATGTCTGCCTGACCCGACGCGACAATCGTTTCGGCCTGCTCCGGCTCGGTGATCAGGCCGACGGCTATCGTGGTCACTCCGGTTTCGCGCCGGATCATTTCGGCGAATGGCACCTGATAACTCGGATCTAGCGGAATTTGCTGCAAAGGAGACAGCCCGCCGCTTGAAACATCGATGAACGCACATCCTCTATGCTGCAACTCTTTAGCAAAAACGACACTCTGTTCGATGTTCCAACCGCCAGACACCCAATCCGTTGCGGAAATCCTTACACCTATCGGCATATCCCTGGGAATGGCAGCTTGTACCGCTTCGAACACTTCCAGCGGGAAACACATCCTGTTCTCCAGCGAACCTCCATACCGGTCATTGCGGGTATTCGATAGCGGCGAAAGGAATTGATGCAACAGATAGCCATGTGCCGCATGCAGTTCGATCGCGTCCAATCCCAGTCTATGCGCGCGTTGTGCCGCAGCTTCGAAGTCTTTCTTGATTTGATGCATTCCTGCCTCATCTAAGGCGCGAGGCAGGGCGCCACCGGACGCGAAGGGCAAGGCGGAAGGAGCAAACGTTTGCCAGCCGCCGTTTTGCGGTGACAGGGCCTGACCGCCCTGCCACGGCACCTGCGTGGATGCCTTGCGCCCCGCGTGCGCCTGCTGGATCGCTATTGGAATAGTCGAGTAATGCCGTATGGTTTCGATTACGTGTGCAAGCGCTGCTTCTGTCTGGTCGGACCACAACCCAAGGTCGGCTGGAGAAATACGACCCTCAGGCGTCACTGCAGTTGCCTCGATGAACAGCAGACCGGCTCCTGACAGGGCCATATGACCAAGATGGATCAGATGCCAGTCTGTGGCTTGGCCCTGTACAGCGGAATACTGGCACATCGGCGATACGATTATGCAGTTGTTCAGTGCCAACTTTCCGATAGTGACAGGCGTAAAGAGCTTGCTCATCAAATATTGCCCAGTATTTTGTCTGTACAAGTAATATAATATTTTACTTTAAATAATAACGTTATTTAATTGTTTATATATATATTAATCAATTCTTTTTAGCCTGAACAATCCGTTGGCCTCGCTGTCGCTGCTGAAGTAAAGCGCGCCATCTGGGCCGAACGCCACACCTGCCGGACGAGCCCAGCGTTCTCCGTCGGGCAATTGAAAGCCGGTTATCAGGTCATCCACACGCATCGCCTGCCCATTTTTAAAGCGCACCACCACGATCTTTGGCGGCCGACGCGTGGCGGCACTGCCCATGAATCCGCCGCCTGGCTTCGTACCCCACGAACCGTGCAATGCGACCACCGCATCGAATTCCAAATCTGCATCCATTGCACCTTTGGGCACAAAAGCCACCCCCAGCGGCGCATTGCGCGACGGAAATGTGGCGACCGGCTTCGTGACCTCAGCTTCGCTTCTTGGTGGTGTACTGGCCACACAATCATCGCGCTGCAACTGGCTACCATCGAACTGGAACCACGGCATGCCATGAAAAGAACCTTCAGTTAGCCTGCTGAAATATTCCGGGGGCTGATCGTAGCCCCAATGGTCAGGCCCGTTGTTGCTGGCATAAAGCGCACCGGTTTGAGGTTGCCAATCGAACCCGACCGGATTGCGCAACCCCGAAGCGAATGGTTCCCAGCTTGCCTTGCCGCCGTTTTCGCGAAATACCACCACCCCGCCTCGTTGATTCTCGAATGAATAACCTTTGCCCAGATATTGGTCGCTGCAATTGCGCTGGATACCCAAACTCGCATACACCCGCCCGTCCG
>DATKAK010000137.1:0-17654 GCA_035498295.1 Gallionella sp.
CAAGTCACCTATCTCGAAGTCAAGCAGGGCGACCAGACCCGCTGGCTTGCCGCTTCGACGGTAGCGGTGAAAAAAGGGGATGTCATCCAGTTCGACAGCGGTTCGACCATGTTGAATTTCAACAGCAAGACCCTGAACCGCACGTTCCCGAGCATCACCTTCGTGAATCGCGTGGTCGTCGCCAAAGGGGACTGATCCCGCGCGTATGATCGCGGCGCAGGCACCGGTATCATTGGCAACGGTATTATTGTTTCGTTTCGCCGGAAATCCTTCACAGACGCCGCAGATCGCCCGGAACATCGATGTCGGCAAAGATTCCGGCATCTTCGATCTCGATGTCGACGACTTTCGACTTGTCCCGCTCGAGCAAACGCCGGGCTCCGACATCGCCCTGCAATGCCAGCAGCTCGATGCGGTATTGGCGCGCGAACCCGACCGGATGGCCGCGCCGGCCGGCCAGCGCAGGAACGGCGATGGCCGACCCGGCCGATAGCGCCTTGCGCACGCGCGTGATCGCTTCAACGGGTACGGCCGGCATATCGGCAAGGCCGATCAGCCAGCCTTCGGCGTCAAGGTTGGCGCGCACGCCGCACGCTAGGCTGGCAGACATGCCCAGCGCGGCATCGGCACAGGTCACCCAGTTGATTGCCGCCGATTTGCCCGCACCCCCTTTGACTATACCCAGCGCGCTCTCGATCGCGCTGCGGAACACGTTCGCCCCCGGCCTGACGACTACCGAGACTTGCCCGAACGTTTCCACCCAGGGCAGCAGACTGTGCGCGGCGAGCGGCAAAGTCGCGCCGCGCAGCGTGACGGGATGTAGCAGCTTGTCCGAACCAAAGCGCTGCGAAGCGCCGGCCGCCAGCACGATGGCGGCGATGCCGCCCTGATCATCAGGCCAAAGATCCGTCAGACGATCTTTTCCTTGTCGAATGGCATGCGCCGCAAGCGCTTGCCGGTCAGCTTGAACACCGCGTTCGCGACCGCCGGAGCGATTGGCGGCAGGCCCGGTTCGCCGATGCCGGAGGGCGGCTCGTGGCTGTCGAAGAAATGCACTTCCACCTGCGGCATTTCGGAGAGCCGCAGCGGCGGATAGTCATTGTAATTCGATTGCACCACGCGGCCCCTGTCCAGCGTGATCTCTCCATGCAGCGCGGCAGAAAGCCCGTAGGCGATCGCGCTCTCGATCTGCTGTTTCACGCCGTCGGGGTTGACGACCAAGCCGCAATCCACCGCGGCGATCACGCGGTGCACACGGATTTTGCCGCTTTCCAGCGATACCTCGGCGATCTCCGCAACGTAGCTGTCGAACGACTGGTGCACCGCGACGCCGTAGGCATGACCTTCTGGTAATAGCGTGTTTTCCCATCCCGCCTTGTCCGCGGCCAGATTCAGCACGCCTCGATAGCGCGAATGCGATGGCAGGATGCCGAGCCGGTAGGCGACCGGGTCCTTCTTCGCCAGATGCGCCAGTTCATCGATCATCGTTTCGACCACGAACGCGGTGTGCGAATGGCCCACCGAGCGCCACCACTGCACCGGCACTTCATTCTTCGTGGTATGCAGTTCGACCTGCAGATTGGGAATCTCGTAGGGCATGGTCGCCGCGCCCTCCACCGAGGTCGCGTCGATGCCGTTCTTGACCAGAAATGCCGCGAATGCCGTGCCGGCAACGATGGACTGTCCGACGATCGTATGATTCCACGCCACCGGCTTGCCGTTCTTTGCAATGCCCGCACGGATGTGGTCCGCCCACATCGGCCGGTAAAAACCGCCGCGGGTGTCGTCCTCGCGCGACCAAACGACCTTGACCGGTTTGCCGACGGCCTTCGCCACCTGCACCGCCTCGATCACGAAATCCGATTGCGGATTCGCGCGCCGGCCAAAACCGCCGCCGAGGAACGTCGTGTGGATCTCCACCTGTTCCGGCTTGAGTCCCGCGGTCATCGCCGCCATCGCGCGGTCCACGGTCTGCATCTGCGTGCCGGTCCAGATCGCGCAACGGTCGGGCTTGAGGTCCACCACCACGTTGAGCGGCTCCATCGTCGCGTGCGCCAGATAGGGCACTTCATATTCGGCTGTGATGGTCTTGTGGGCCTTCTTGAAACCCTTCGCCGTATTGCCGTCCTTGCGCGCCACGGCACCCGGCGTCTTCGCCAGCTTGAGATACTCCGCAAACATTTTCGGAGTGGAAAGTTTCGCGCCCGGACCTTCATCCCATTCGATCTTCAGCAGATCGCGCGCGGTCTTCGCGGGCCAGAAACCGTAAGCGGCGACCGCGATCCCGGTCGGCACCTGGTACACGCCCTGCACGTTCTGCAGTTTCTCCGCCTCGGTCGCATCGTAGCTCTTCACCTTGCCGCCAAACACCGGGCTGCGCGCGATCATCACCGTCAGCATGTCGGGCAGATAGACATCGAGGCCGAACTGCGCGGTGCCGTTGATCTTGGCGGGCGTATCGAGTCGTTTGGTCGGCTTGCCGATGATCTTGAAATCCTTGGGCGACTTCAGCGCGACCTTGTCCGGCAGCGGCAGCGCGGCCGCGACATCGGCCAGCGCGCCGTAGCTCGCTCTTTGTCCGCTGGCGTCATGGATCACTTCGCTGTTCTCGGCACGGCATTCGCCGGCCGGTACGGACCAGGATTCGGCCGCCGCACGGATCAGCAGCATCCTTGCGCTTGCTCCGACGCGCCGCAACTGATCCCATGACGACGGGATGCTGGAACTGCCGCCGGTCATCTGCATCGGGAAGCGGGTGTGGTTATACACCGCTTCCACCGGCGCGGACTCGACACTGATGCGGTTCCAGTCCGCCTCCAGTTCCTCCGCGATCAGCATCGGCAGCGAAGTGTACACACCCTGCCCCATCTCCGATTTGTTGACGACGATGGTGATGCTGTCGTCCGGCGCGATGCGGATGAACGCATTCGGTGGATACACGGGTTGCCTGCCCGGCGGCGCTTCGGCGGCGTAGGCGCGGCCGCCCTTGGGCAGGTAGAAACCGATCACCAACCCGCCCGCGATTGCCGCGGAATCCTTCAGAAACTTGCGGCGCGACGGAACTTGCGCGGCGATGCCATTCAATCGGGTTTCCATTTCGGTTTTCATGATGCACCTCCGACTTTCGTCGCAGGGATCTTGGCAGCCGCCATCTGGATCGCCGCACGGATGCGGTTATAGGTGCCGCAACGGCACAGGTTGCCATCCATCGCCTCGATGATCTGCGCTTCGCTGGGTTGCGGATTCTCCATCAGCAAAGCGGTCGCCGACATGAGCTGGCCCGACTGGCAATATCCGCACTGCGGCACGTCCACTTCCTGCCAGGCTTCCTGCACCGTTTTGCCGAGCGCGGTATCGGCCAGCCCTTCTATCGTGGTGATCTGCTTGCCGCCCGCCACGGACACCGGGGTCTGGCACGAACGCACCGCGCGACCGTCCAGAAGCACGGTGCATGCGCCGCACTGCGCGATGCCGCATCCGTATTTGGTGCCGGTCATTTGCAGGTTGTCGCGCAGCACCCACAACAATGGCGTGTCGGGGTCGGCATCGACCATGGCATCTGTTCCGTTGATGGTTAAAGTGATCATGGGCACACCTCCTGCCTGTCGGCTTGAGTTTGTTTGATGGATTGAGCGCCGGCCGCATCAGCCGGCCGGTTGCGAATCGAGATCAGATGCGCGAGGATGGATACCGCGATCTCCGGCGGCGTGCGGCTGCCGATGCGCAAACCCACCGGACCGTGCAAACGGTCGATCTCCTCCGCGGTGAGATCGAACAAGGCGAGACGCGCGCGGCGTTTTTCATTGTTCGCTTTGGAGCCGAGGGCGCCTATATAGAACGCCGGCGATTTCAGCGCCTCCAGCAGCGCCATGTCATCCAGTTTTGGATCGTGCGTCAGCGCGATGATCACGGTCGAGTTGTCGGGCTGCAGCGCGATCACCGCGTCGTCCGGCATCTGGCTCATCAGTGTCGTGTCGGGCACGTCCCAGGTGTGGCGCATCTCTGCGCGCGGATCGCACACGAACACTTCATAGTCCAGCGCCTGCGCCATGCGCGCCAGATAAGTTGAAGTCTGCCCGGCGCCTATGATCAGCATGCGCCAGCGCGGGCCGTGCACCGTGATCAATGTTGTGCCGTCAAAGGAAATATTTTCGGTGCGGCTGGCATCGCCCAGCTCGACCTGCAATGTATCGAGATGCAAGCTGCGTCTGACCAGCCGGTGCGCGTGGACCAGTTGCAGCACCTGTTCCACCCAGTCCTGTCTTTGTGCCGGTTCCCGGGTTTGCACAGGCTCCACGACGACACGGATCACACCGCCGCACGGCAGCCGAAAACGCCTGGCCTCTTCGCTGGTCACGCCAAATGTGATCACATCGCCGCGGTCGACCGGCAATTCGCCGCGCTTGGCGCGCAGCACCAGATCGTCCTCGATGCAGCCGCCGGACACCGAGCCCACGGCCTGGCCGTCGCCGCGCAACGCGAGCATCGCACCCGGCGGACGCGGGCTGGAGCCGAAGGTCTCGACCACCGTCACCAGCCACAGCGGGAGATCCCCCGCCTGCCATTCCCGCAGGATCTTCAGTACAGAAAGATCGACGCTATCCATAAGTGCCTCCCTGGGCATGCCTCCAAGTGCCGGCGGATATTCTCCCAGAGATTTTGACAGCTTGCTACTGTCTGCAACAATCCTGCCGCGAGCGCGAGACCTATGCCTTAATAATTACAGACTTACAAAATTTCCGGAAAAATTAAAACTATTTCCTGTCCCGCGCATCGAACGATGGCAGCAATTTCCAAATCGATGGGGGATCACAACATGCTGGATATCAACAAAGCCACCACGGCGCGTTTCGATCCGGAAGGCAACATGTTCGGCCTCGCACATTGGTCGCCGCTCGTTGCAAAGCTCCGGGCGCATGCCGAAGGGATCTTTCTGAGCGATGAACACTGGGCCATCGTCAACTACCTGCGCGAGCGCTACCGCGAGCACGGCGACCCCGCAAGCGCGCGCGAGATCATGAAGGAACTGGAAGAAAAATTCACCGATGGACACGGGCGGCGCATCTTGTACGAGATGTTCCCCGGCGGGCCGGTGAGCCAGGCCAGCCGTTTCGCGGGCTTGCCGGTGCCGCCTCATGCCAGCGATCCGTCGTTCGGCACCGTCGAATAGCCTTCGGAGCCTGGCATCACCATGGCTCCGTCGATGTGATGGAATGTCTTTTTTCCGAATGGACGCCCGGCTAGGTTTGCACCGGCTTCAACTCGGCGTCATGCTCGAACTTGGAGCTGACCCATAGCATCAGGTCGGAAAGCGCGGCGTCTTCGGTGAGTGAATGCCGCTGCTCAAGATGGAATTGGGTAATACCCGACTGTCCGGGAGTCTTGAGCACGCGCGGCTTCTCGTACCACAGGCAGCTTGCCTGGAAGCCAAAGCCTTCATGCTGCGTGATGAATATCCGAAACACCCGCGTATCGACTTTGACTTCGTAGGTTTTGGTCCACTTGATATCGCTCACCTTCATTCTCCTCGGTGTATTAAGCCATTCCAAGCCATCAATGCCGTCTGTACATGTGAATGATATTACGGGCAGGAGCGAATGTCTCCTGCCTGGAACTCGACCGGTTCACATCACGCCAAACAACTCCCTGAGCAGATATCCGGTCAGGTATGCAAGGCCCGCTGCCGTACCCCCGGTCAACAATGTGCTCAATCCGGCAAGAATGACCGGCTTGGCGAACACGAGACTCTTCAGCATCCCGATGGAAAAGAACACGACAGCGGCTGCCACCGTGCTCAGCAAAAATTGCTGCTGCATCGACAATCCCGAAAAAAGAAACGGCAGCAGCGGCATGGCCCCGATGAACAGGAACGAGCAAAAAGTGACCAGCGCGGATTTCCAGGGGCTCGGGCCGGTTATCTGCAAGCCGTGTTCCTCGATGAGCATCGTGTCTACCCACAATCTGCGGTCGCTGCAGATCGTCTCGACGATCTCGGCGAGCACCTCTCCCTCAAAACCCTTGTTCCGGAATATCTGGCGGATCTCCTCGCGCTCTCCCTCCGGAACATGATCTATATGCTGCTCTTCCGTGCGTCTGATGTCTTCGGCGAATTCCCGGTTGGCCTTGATCGACTCGTAATTGCTGACCGCCATGCTGAAGCCGTCCGCGAACAGATTGGCAAACCCCAATACCAGCGCGATGGTAGCGGACAACTCCGCGCCCACCGCCGCCGAAACCACGGCGAACGTCGTCACACAGCCATCGATCGCGCCCAGCACCGCGTCGGAGATGTTCTGCGACTTCGCCGATTTCGCGATGCGCAGGCTGATCGCCTCCGGCTGATGTTCCTTGAGCAGCTTTTCAAGATTGATCTTGTTCACTTGGTCCTATCCAAACCATCATGACTTCGCGCACGCCTCAAAATCCCGAACCCGGCTGTTTCAGGAACTCGATCTCCTCTTCGGTGGACGCCCGGCCCAGGATGCCGTTCCGGTGGGGATAGCGGCCAAACCGCTCGATGATGTTTTTATGCTTGATCTCGAAATCCAGGTTGCCCTGGATACCGTTGCGCCGGAACAACTCTACGGCGATCCCATGTATCTTCAGCGACTCGCTGTGCATGTAGGGCATGTAGAGAAAACTTCTCTGGGCCGGACTCAGCGCCTCATCTGCCCTGGCCGAAACGGCTTCCTGCGCAAGCGCCAGGGCCAGCGGATCACAGGCGAAAGCCAGCGGAGTATCCCTGAACATATTTCTCGAGAATTGATCGAGCACGATGATTTCCGCCAACCTGCCCCGGGAGTTCACCCTCCAGTCAAACAGCTCGCATCGGGCAGCCCGGGCATGAATATCCGAGAATCGCTGGATCAACGACCGGTCGAAGTCCACATCTTTCTTCCACCATTGCGCCGGTTCGATCTCTTCAAACCAGAACTTCAGTATCTCTTCGTACATGATCCAGACCCATGCATGGCATGTCGAATCTTACGCCCTAATGCGCATGTTTCACATCGCGCCATGATCGGGCGTCCGGCTGCGTGGTAATCTTGCTAATATCCCGGAACTTGCCGGCGACGGCCCTTGCAAGCTTCCCTCAACCCGGAATTTCAAATGAACGATCCCAACACATCTGCCCGGCGAAACATCAGCGATCGTTTCGGATTGAAATTATTCCTTGCCGCCCTGGCGGCTACCATTGCCGTATTCGCCTGGACCAGCGCCCATTACCAGCAGCACCCCGGCAAGAAAAAAGATACCTGGGTGGACGAACACGGCAGGTTGCATGTTCTGGGTATCACGCTGGGCACGAGCACGTTGCGCGAAGCGGAGGTCGCCTTGCAGAGCCGCAGCGACGTCGCCCTTTACATCTATCCGGTCGGCCACCCCAAAGCCGGACAAAAACTGGAAGCCTACTTTCCGGCCATCGCGGACCAGACCCGGGTGATCCTGCGGCTGGATGCGACGCCGGCGCAGATGCATCAGATCGAACTGCGCGCCACCCGTCCTCATCTTTATCCCAACGCGGTTGCGCGCAGCGACCTGGCGCCTGAGGATAACCTGCTCGCATACCAGTTGCCGGTAACGGAGTTGACGCTGATCCCGAGCACCGCGCTGAATACTGAAGCGCTGAATGCCCGTTTCGGCACGCCTTCCAGGATCGAGCATCCGGAACAGAAGAAGACCCTGCTTTACTACCCCGGGTCCGGGCTGGTGGCAACCCTGGTCGAAGGCGAGCCGGCGGAACTGCATTTTTCCAATCCTGCCGGACCTTTTTGAATTGATATCGGCCTGAATTCACATCGGCCTGAATTCACATCGCATGATGTTCGCCGTGCTGCATAGTGTGGTCAGGCATAGTCTGATCTTGCATCGTACCATCATGCACTTTCGCCCCGTGTTGCATGTGCATGGAACCATCGCGCATCATGGTCATCACCCCCAGCACGATCACGATGACCCCCGCGATGCGCAGTGACCAGCCGCGCAATTCCGGAGTCAATTTGCGGATCAGGGATGGCGCGAACATCATCGAGGGTATGGTGCCCAGGCCGAAGAAGAACATCATGCTCACGGCCGAGGCCGTGTCACCCGAAGCCAGCGATAAACCCAGCGCCGCGTATACCAAGCCGCACGGCAAAAGACCGTTGGCCATGCCCATCACATACCAGCCGGACAGGCTGGCTTGTCCGGACAACCGGTGCGCCAATCTGGCGAGCCCGATACGCTGGCTGATGGTTGCGGTAATGCGCCGCAGCGGATCGGGCAGCCAGCCGGCCAGATTCAAACCGAACACGATCATGATTATTCCGGCGATCACGGCCAGCGCCCTGAGCATCGTCCAGCCTCCGATCTGGCCGAGAGCGGTACCAAACAACCCGGCGATCAGCCCGAACAGGGTATAGGTCGTCACTCTACCCAACTGGTAGCCGAACAGGCCGGGCCACCAGATCGCGGGGCGGCTCATCGCAACAGCGGAGACCAGGCCCCCGCACATGCCGATGCAATGCAGGCTGCCGAGCAGGCCCATGGTCACCATCAGCAGCACTGATTCAATCAACGCGAATACTCCGCTTCAAATGTTGGTTCGAAGAAACAATTTCAGGGCTCATCGCTGCCATGATCATCGATGTCGTCGTCATTCAGGATCCGGTGCGCCGGTCCTTCAAGATCGTCGTACTGCCCTGCCCTGACCGCCCAGAAAAAGATCAGCACGCTGACCAGTCCGAGGAGGATCATGCCGGGAATCAATCCGTAGATTACGCTCATCTGTTCTCCTTGACTGCTAGGTCGAGTAACCGCCCTGCAACCGCTGCTGATAAACCACTTCCGGCTGCCGCGAAAAAAACCTATTCATGCGATAACGGATCAGCACGGCATTGCCGATCACTAGCAATGAACTGAGCGGCATCGCGATCGCGGCAAACACCGGGGTCACCCATGCGGCCATCGCGACCGGCACCAGGATCGCGTTATACACCAGTGACAGCATCAGATTCTGCCGTATCGTGCGCAACGTCAGGCGGCCGACCTCGATAGCATAAGGCACCTTGCGCAACTCGCTGCCCATCAGCACCACATCCGAACATTCCATCGACACGTCGGTGCCCGAGCCCATCGCGATGCTGACATCGGCCAGCGCCAACGCCGGCGCATCGTTCACGCCATCGCCCACCATCAACACGCGCCGCCCTTGTTGTTGCAGTGCAGCGATCTCGCGGGATTTGTCTTCCGGCATCACTTCCGCTGCCACATGCATCTCGCCCAGGCGCTGGCGCAACTGCTCGGCAGCGCGGCGCGAGTCTCCGGTCAACAGCGTCACGCCGATGCCTTGGCCGCGCAGCAGGTCGACCAATTCGCGCGCCCCTTCACGCACCCGGTCTTCCACGCACAGGATGCCAAGCACGCGGCCTCCGGCAGCCAGCAATACGGCAACACCCATTCCGTTTTCAATTTGCTGTTGCCGCGCCGCCAGTTCAGCCGGCAGCGCGATTCCCTGTTGCGTCATCAAACGCGCATTGCCCAGCCAGACCTGCACTCCGTCGACCAGGCCGCCCACGCCCATGCCGGCCAGCGCTTGCACCTGCACGGTCCCGGCAAAACCCAGGCCGCGGCGCTCGGCTTCCTGCACGATCGCGCGCGCCAACGGATGCGAAAAATTCCGCTCCACCGCTCCCGCATAACGCAACAAGTCATTCTCGTTCACGTCCGCCACAGCGTATATGCGGCTCACGCGCATGCGCCCCTCGGTCAGGGTTCCAGTCTTGTCGAACACCACATGATCGACGGTCGACAAGCCCTCCAGCGCCTCGCCGTTGCGGATCAGCACGCCCTGGCGCGCCGCCGCGCCGGCTGCCACGGCCACCGCCATCGGCGTGGACAAGCCCAATGCACACGGGCAGGTGATGATCAGCACCGCCGTCGCCACCAGCAATGCCGTATCGAAATCCTGGCGCAACCAGTAGCCGAATGTGAGCAACGCCAGCAACAAGGTCGCCGCCACGAACCACGGGACGATGCGGTCGGCCAGCCGTTGTACTTTTGCTTTCGAGCCTTGCGCGACTTCGACCAGGTGGATGATGCGCGACAGCACCGTACCGGACCCGATCTGTTCGACTGCTACGGTCAGCACCCCTTCGCCGTTCACCGTTCCGGCCGACACACGGCTTCCGGCAATCTTGTGCTGCGGATACGATTCGCCGCTCAGCATGGATTCGTCGACATGGCTGTCTCCGCTCAGCACGCGGCCGTCCGCAGGCAGCTTGTCTCCCGGACGGACGAGTAAACGGTCCCCGGGGACCAGCTTGCGCACAGACACGCGCTCCTCGCCCGATTCGATAATGCGCGTGGCCATGCGCGGCTGCAATTCCATCAGCCGCAACGTGGCGGAGGATGCGTTGCGCTTCGCCATCGCCTCCAGATACCGGCCGACCAGGATGATGAAGATGAAGGTAACCACGGTATCGAAATACACCTCGCCCGTCCCCTGCAGCGTGCGCCACAGCGAATAGCCATAGGTGACGGAGGCCCCGATCGCGATCGGCAGATCCATGGTGAGGTGGCGCAACTTCAGCCCGCGCCAAGCCGAAGCCAGGAAGAGCCCGCCGGAATAGAGCAACACCGGCGTGGCGATCGCAAAGCCGACCCAGTGGAAGAATTGTTTGTACTCCGTCTCGATGCCCGAGAATGAGCCGGCATACAGCGCGATGGAGATCCACATGATGTTCATCGCACCGAACCCGGCGAAGCCCATGCGGAACAACAGGCGGCGGTTGTATCGCTGCATCTGTCCTTCGGCGTTCTCCTGGTCGAATGGCGTGGCGGCATAGCCGAGCAAGGCAAGCCGCCGGATCACGGCGGACAGGCTGACCTGCGCCGGATCCCATTGCAGCCACAGACGCTGGCGGGCGAGATTGACCTCGGCGCGCACAACGCCCTGCAATCCAGCCAGCGCCTTTTCGATCAGCCAGACGCAGGCGGCACAATGGATGCCCTCCACCAGCAAGTGCGCTTCCTTGCGCCCATCCGGAAGATCCCGGACAAAACCCTGCTGTACTTCTGGCAGATCGTACTGCTCCATGTCCGCCGGCGACTCGGGCGGCGGTGCCAGGGTTTTTTCCTGGCTGCGCAAGCGCTGATAGAAACCGGCCAGGCCCGAATCATGGATCACCCGGCAAACCGCCAGGCAGCCCGAACAGCAGAAATGTTTCAGCTCGCCCGCGACCAAACCATCGCAGGCCGACGCAGCGGCAGCAGGAAGACCACAGTGATGGCAGATTGCAGCAGCTTCGATTGGGGAATTATTTTTCGACATTGATGCGTTGTGCGACATCGTACTTCTGATCGCCCGAGCGTATCTGCGCGATCAGGTCCCATGTTCCCGGCAAGGGAAGGCGCAGCGTTGCCGCGTAAGTGCCGCTGTCGACATAATGCAGTTCCTGCTTGAAGTCGTTCTCCGCGGCATTGGTGCGATAGACGAACAGCACCGCCTTTCCCGAGTTCACTGCCCGCCCTTCATGATCCATGACGTACAGGCGGTAATCCTGCTCCATGTTCAACTTGGGCCGATCGGGCGCCATCAGCTGCAAGCGCCAGGCATCGGCCGCGGACTGCTCGCGCTTGATCTCCTCGCGGAAATAGTTCTGCCCTCTTTCGTAATAGTCCTTGGCCACCAGCTCCGGCGGTGCCCAGAATGCGTACACGATGAAGGCCACATTCACCGTAACCGTCACGCCGACCACCGCGAGAATCCCGCGCAGCCAGGGGTTCTTCAGATCGTTCTTCAATTGCGCGCTGATACCCATCAATCTCTTCCTTCGTGTTCATGTTCAACTTCGGTGTCTTGCGGCCTGACAAATACCGATTTGTATTCCAGCTCGATCTTGTTGTGATCGCCTTCCGCTTCCAGTTCAAACTTGATGGGCGTGTTCACCTGCCTCAAGCCTTCCGGCCTGGCACGCACCAGCACCTGGAACGGGATCATATTGGCCGGAGGCAGCACCACCGGGGCGCCGTCATTGACCAGCATAGCCAAGACCTCGATCCCTTCGACCTTGAGTTTGATCGGGATATCCATCCCGGTCTTGTTCACCGCCTTGATGGTGTATTTGTTTGCTATGCTGCCGTCGCTCATGCGTATGAACAGCGGCTGGCGCTCGTGCAATACCGTCAGTTGCAGCGGATTGATATGCGTCAGTCCGTACAGGATACCCAGAACCGAAAACAGTATGATACTGCTGTAAACCAGCACGCGCGTGCGCTTGTACAGCGGCGACAATACCTCGCCGTGCATCTCCCGATCCGACATGTAACGGATCAGCCCGCGCGGTTTGCCCACTTTGTCCATCACGCTGTCGCAGGCATCGATGCACATGCCGCAAGTGATGCAGCCCTCCTGCAGACCCTCGCGTATGTCCACCCCGGTGGGGCATACGCCCACGCACAAGTGGCAATCCACACAGTCCCCGCGCCCGCTGCCGCCATCCTTGCTGCCGCGTACTCGCCCGCGCGGCTCGCCGCGCTTGACGTCATAGGTCGGCACGATGGTGTTCTTGTCCACCATCACCGATTGGATGCGCGCATAGGGACACAGCCAGAAACAGACCTGTTCGCGCATCAGCCCGGCAAAGACATAAGTGCCGAACACGAATGCCGCCAGCACCACCCAGCCTATCATAGGCACTTGCAGCGTCACGTAGTCGCGCCAAAGCTGGTAGATATCGGCGAAATAACCGGCAAACGTCACTCCCGTGACGATCGCGATCACCATCCACAACGAATGCTTGAACAGCTTGAGGCGTATCTTCCTGATGTTCCACGGCGCGGCATCGAGCTTGCGGCGCTGGATCGGGTTGCCCTCGATCTTGTCCTCGATCCAGGTGAACACATCGGTCCACACCGTCTGGAAACAGAAATAACCGCACCACACGCGACCCGCCACCGCGGTCACGCCGAACAGCGTGATCGCCAGCAGGATCAGCACCAGCGACAGCATCCAGATGTCCTGCGGCCAGATGGTCAACGAGAACAGGTGGAACTGGCGGTGCGGCACATCGAACAGGATCGCCGGCTGCCCGTCCCAACGGGCATAAGGCATGGTCAGGTAGACCAGCCACGTCGCCGCCGCATACCACTTCAGGTTGCGGAAGAAGCCCGGGATGCGTTTGGCATGGATGGTCTCGCCGCCGGTATTGACGTGCCAATGCGCCGCATCGGCATACAGCTCTTCGATATTGGACAGCGGTTGCCCTGGCTCAGCCATTGCGAACCTCGTGGAAACCGGATTGGATCATGCACATCATATATTTCACCATCATTCAAAAAAACAAAAGGGAGGCTCGCCAGCCCCCCTCAATTGCCAGCCCCGCACTAACTACGCTTCATCATCGCCGCTGCCCATGATGATCTTGAAAAAGCGATAGGTCAGATAGCCGATCACCAGCAAGGTTCCCGCCAGCGCGATGATCACTCCGATAACGACTGCATCCATCTCTTCCTCCCCGGTCTAATCAGCGTAACGTTGCCAAGTTCACGACCTCATGTTTGCCCGCCTTACTGGCCGCCGCCGAATTCATGCACCTTGACTGCCAGCATCTTGATGGTCTCCGGGCTCAGCTTGCCGCCGAACGCGGGCATGATGGCCACCCGGGTTTTGGGATTGTCCTGGTTCACGCCATAGCGGATGGTGCGCAAGACATCTTCGCGCTTGCCTCCGAAGCGCCAGATGGCGTCGGTGAGGTTCGCCGCGCCCGTGCCCAGATGGTTGAGCGCCCCGCCCTTGGCATTGTCGCCATGACAGCCGCCGCAGCCGGAATTGTTGAACAAGGTGAACTGCTCCGGCGTTGCCTTGCCCTGCGATGCATCGATGACAAAATCCGCCAGCTTGTTGATGGTCGCATCGTCAAGCATGCCTTCGTGCGCCGGCATGAAACCCTGCCGGCCATTGGTGATCGTCTCGACGATCGTGTCGAAATCCCCGCCGTACAGCCAGTCGTCATCGGCCAGCACCGGGAACAGGCCGGGCGCCCCTTGTCCGCCGGCGCCATGACAACCCGCGCAGTTATCGCCGAAGAGCGCCTTGGCCGAAGAGTCGGCGAAATTGCGCATGCCGGGGTCGGACAGGATCTGCTGGCCGCTCATCGCGGAGATCTTTTTGAGGTAGGGCGCCTTGATCGCGTTGTTTTCCGAAACCGCCTCCTTGTATTCCTTGATCATGGTCCAGCCGAGTATGCCCTTGGTGGAATCGTGTATCAGCGGGATAGCCGGATAAAGGATGAAATAGATCACGCACCAGATCCAGCTTGCGTGCAGCGCGAGCATCCACCAGCGCGGAGGCGGATTGGTCAACTCGCGGATCCCGTCCCACTCGTGCCCGGTGTCCTGGGCTTGCTGCGGTTTATTGTGCTTGTCCATGTCCAGCCTCCCCGCTTGTTGCGTCATCCTTGTTCACGAAGTCCCGGTACTGCTCGAATTTGTTCCTGTTGCCCGGCTTGAAGATCCAGACATAGAGACCGATCATCACCAGGGTCAGCAGCGAAACGATCACCAGCCCTGCCCAGTCGGCGCGCGTCAGCGCCGCCCAATCGGTCTGAAAGTAGTTTTTGATCATTTCACTCACGATAGTCCTTCCCTTCCTCGAATTTCACCATCGTGCCCAGCACCTGCAAATATGCGACGACCGCTTCCATTTCCGTCTTGCCGTGCACCGCTGCCGATGCCGTCTTGAAATCGGCATCGGTATAAGGGACGCCGACCGACTTGAGCGCGCGCATCTTGCGCTCGGTCAGCGTATCGTCGATCACGGCCTTGTCCAGGAAAGCGTAATTCGGCATCACCGATTCGGGTACCAGCGAGCGCGGCGCCTTCAGATGCTGGAACTGCCACTCGTTCGAATACTTGCCGCCCACCCGCGCCAGATCCGGGCCGGTGCGTTTGGAGCCCCACTGGAATGGATGGTCATATTTCGATTCTGCGGCCAGGGAGTAATGGCCATAGCGCTCTTTCTCGTCGCGGAACGGGCGGATCATCTGCGAATGGCACAAATAGCATCCCTCGCGGATATAGACGTCGCGGCCTTCCAGTTCCAGCGCGGTGTAGGGACGGATGCTGTCCTCGTCCTTAGTCAGCTTTTCGGTGACATTGTCGAGGTAGAACAGCGGCACGATCTCGACGATGCCGCCGATCGACACCACGATCGCCACCATGATGGCGAAACCCCAGATGTTCTTTTCAAGTTTTTCCTGGAATGACATGGCTACCCCCTTATGCGTGCGCAGGTGCGGCGACCATGCCGGCCTGGTCGGCGCTGCGTATCGTCATCACTACGTTGTAAAGCATGATCAGCCCGCCCACCAGCACCAGCACCCCGCCAACTGCGCGCAGCACATAGTAGGGATGCATCGCCGCCACGCTTTCGGCAAAGGTGTAGGTCAGGTTGCCGTACTCATCGGTCGCTCTCCACATCAGCCCTTGCATGATGCCGGACACCCACATCGCGCAGACGTAGAACACCGTGCCGATGGTGTGGATCCAGAAATGGGTGTTCACCAAGCTCTCGGAATAGATCCTGGTCTTCCACAGCCGGGTCAGCAGATGGTAGATGGCGCCGATCGACACCATCGCCACCCAGCCCAGCGCGCCGGAGTGCACGTGGCCTATGGTCCAGTCGGTGTAATGCGACAAGGCGTTGACCGTCTTGATCGACATCACCGGCCCCTCGAAAGTGGACATCGCATAGAACGCCAGCGACACGATCAGGAAACGCAGCACATAGTCGTCGCGCAACTTGTTCCAGGCGCCGGACAGCGTCATCAAGCCGTTGATCGCGCCGCCCCATGACGGGATGATCATCGCGATCGAGACCGCCGCGCCCAGCGAACCCGCCCAGTCCGGCAGCGCGGTATATTGCAGATGGTGCGCACCCAGCCAGACATAGCCGAACATCAGCGCCCAGAAATGCAGCACCGAAAGCCGGTAGGAATAGATCGGCAAATTGGCCTGCTTGGGAATGAAGTAATACATGATGCCGAGAAAACCCGCAGTCAGGAAAAAGCCCACCGCGTTGTGCCCCCACCACCACTGGATCATCGCGTCCTGCACGCCGGAGAAGATCGAGTAGGACTTGGTCATCGTCACCGGCACCGCCAGCGAATTCACCACATGCAGGTAGGTGATCATGATCATCATGCCGAGGAAGAACCAGTTCGCCACGTAGATATGCGACGTTTTGCGGTTGGCGATGGTCATGATGAAGTTGCCCATATAGGAGAGCCACACCACGGCGATGGCGATATCGAGCGGCCATTCCAGCTCGGCGTATTCCTTGCCCTGCGTCCAGCCCATCGGGAACGAGACCACCGCCCCGACGATGATCGCGTTCCATCCCCAGAAGGTGAACCAGGCCAGCTTGTTGCTCCACAGCGGCACTTCACAGGTGCGCTGCACGATGTAATAGGCGGTGGCCATCAGGGTGCAGCCACCGAACGCAAAGATCACGTCATTGGTGTGCAGGGGGCGGAGCCGCCCGAAGCTGAGATGGGGATCGATATTGAGCGAGGGAAAGGCCAGTTGCCAGGCGATGAAATCGCCGACGAGGGCGCCCACCACCAGATAAACCACGGCGCAGAATGCGAACCACTTGACGATCTTGAAGTTGTAAGCACGTTCTACCAGAATGTTCTCGACCATGGCGTTCACCTCTCTTCTATTTGCTTAACATATATCTGATATGCATCTTTGCCCGAGGAGGAGCTTAATCGTTAAAAACGATATTTTCAATAGGACTTTGGGGCATACATGAATGAGAATTATTCCGCGCGAAAAATCTTGAAGGCAACTTCGCCCTGCTCTTCGCAGCGCTAGGTTATTGATATATAAGTTTGAAAGTGATTCAGGCCACCGCAGGGTAAACTAGCGCATCCATACTACGGAGATCAACCATGCTCAAACTGTATTACGTGCCCGGCACCTGCGCGCTGTGCCCGCACATCGTCCTGCGCGAAGCCGGGCTGGGTTACAACCTGGAAAAGGTCGGCCGCGACGACAAGAAGACCGAGACCGGCCTCGACTACATCGCAATCAACCCTAAGACCAACGTCCCCGCACTGACCATGGACAACGGCCAGGTCCTGACCGAGGTCGCCGTGATCGTGCAATACCTCGCCGACCAGACCCCCGAAAAAAGGCTCGCGCCGCCTGCCGGCACGCTGGAACGCTATCGCCTGCAGGAATGGCTCAACTTCATCTCGAGCGAGATCCACAAGGGATGCAGTCCGCTGTTCAACCCGAAACTTGACGATGAAGCCAAGGCCGCGCTGATGCCGCGCCTCAAGCAACGCATCGCCTACGCCGCCGATGCGCTGAAAAGCAGGGACTACCTGATGGGTCATTTCACCGTCGCCGATGCCTATTTGTTCACCGTGCTGAGATGGGCGCCGCGACTCGAAATCGATCTGTCGGCCTGGCCGGTGCTGAAGGACTACATGGAACGCATCGCCGCGAGACCGGCTGTGAAAGCCGCGATGAAGGAAGAAGGGCTGTGAGCACCAGATATCAGTTTGCCAACTTTTAGTACTCCCACATCCCCTCGCCCTTGCATAACCAGCGACTTGGCTGGCGTCGTTTGCGGGCCTAGTCGAATGGCTATAACCAACCACTTG
>DATKAK010000138.1:0-42300 GCA_035498295.1 Gallionella sp.
GCCACCAACATGGCGGGTCGCGGAACGGACATCGTGCTGGGCGGTAATGTGGAGAAGCAGGTCGAACTGGTTCGTGCGGATACCAGCCTGGACGAGCCGGACAAGGCGCAGCGTATCGCGCGGCTCAAAGGCGAATGGGAACATCTGCACCAGCAGGTATTGGATAGCGGCGGACTGCACATCATCGGCACCGAGCGGCACGAGTCGCGCCGCATCGATAATCAGCTGCGCGGTCGTTCCGGACGCCAGGGTGATCCGGGCTCCAGCCGTTTCTACCTGTCGCTGGAAGATCCGCTGTTGCGCATTTTCGCCTCAGACCGCGTCACCGCGATCATGAACAGGTTCAAATTGCCCGAAGGCGAGGCGATCGAGCATAGTTGGGTGACGCGCGCGATCGAGAACGCGCAGCGCAAGGTGGAAGCGCGCAATTTTGATTTGCGCAAGCAGATCCTCGAGTATGACGATGTGGCGAATGACCAGCGCAAGGTGATCTACCAGCAGCGCAGCGAGTTGCTGGAAAGCGCCGATATCGACGAAACCATCCAGGCAATGCGCGATGACGTGCTGGAAAATACCGTCAACCTGTATATTCCGCCGCACTCCATGGAGGAACAATGGGATGTGCCCGCGCTGGAAAAATATCTGGCTGCAGAGTTCCGTCTGGAATTGCCGCTGGTACGCTGGCTGGATGAAGACAAACAGTTGAACGAGGCGGGGTTGCGCGCTCGCATCCGGGAATATGCACAGCGCCAATATCAGGTGAAAGTCGATGCAGTGAGCACCGAGGTCATGCGCCATTACGAGCGGGCGATCATGCTGCAAAGTCTCGATGTGCATTGGCGAGAACATCTGTCTGCACTGGATCATCTGCGCCAGGGAATCCATTTGCGCGGTTACGCGCAGAAGAACCCCAAACAGGAATACAAACGCGAGGCATTCGAGCTGTTCGCGGCGATGCTGGACGCGATCAAGCTCGAGGTGACGCAGGTATTGATGACCGTTCAAGTGCGCAGCGAGTCGGACGTGGAGGCGGTAGAAGCCGCACCCGCTCCGGGGAATGTGCAGTATCATCATGCGGATTACGATGAGGCGCTGGCATCAACGGACGACAAGCGTGCCGGCGGGGACCCGGCGACCGGGGAACATAAACCGTTTGTGCGCAATGAACAGAAGGTGGGACGCAATGACCCGTGCCCGTGCGGGTCTGGCAAGAAATACAAGCAGTGCCATGGAAGGCTGGCCTAACAAGAAGATTGGGAGAACGAGATGTCATTAGTGATGGATACACTGCGCACATCGACAATCACCGAAGAGCTGAATGAGGCAGAGGTGGAAATTCTCTCTGGACTATTCGAGGTTCATGACTACAAATCCGGGGAGATCATCGTGAAACCCGGAGACGAACAGCCCGACAACCTTTACATACTCGCCCACGGCGATATCGAGGTTAGGATCAAAAGCGGCAGCGAGGTATCCACCATTCATGTGCTTAAGCCCGGCGATCTGGCCGGTATCATCACCTTTGTCGGTGGAGCTGCCTCCGAAATCAGTGCGACGCTATGCGCGGTCGGCAAGACCAAGGTATTGAGCATGGCAAGAGCCGAGTTCGAAAAGCTGATCAATTCCCATCCGATGATCGTCTACAAAGTGATGCGCGGCGTGGTGCGCAATGTGCACGGCATCGTGCGGCGCGTGAACAGCCAATCCGCAGAGCTGAGCAACTACATCTATAAAACCCATGGCCGTTATTAATTCCGATCCCGGATAGAAACGATCACTGTGTAGGGTTCGCTTTCGTCTGGCCGTACTAAATATGTACTGTCTTCGTCGCCTCGATCTCGCCGCCTTGTGCTCCTTCCCATCCGGAATCGGAATAACATTGGATAAACTTATGGAATGCAAATCGTTATGCCGGTCAATCTGACACCGCCCGTCGCGGCCGAGCTGTTGCCTGTTGCGGGCGTTTCTCTGGGTATCGCGGAAGCGAATATCAAGCGCGAGAAACGCAAGGATTTGCTGGTGATGCAGTTGAGCGATGGAGCCCGGGTCGCGGGGGTGTTTACCCGAAATCGATTCTGTGCCGCGCCGGTGACCGTCGCGCGTGAGCACCTTGTCCAACCGGATGGTATTCGCGCGTTGCTGGTCAATACCGGCAATGCCAACGCAGGCACCGGGGAGCAGGGGGTGCAGGATGCGCGCACCAGTTGCGCGGCGCTCGCCGGTTTGCTGGGTTGCAAGCCCTGCCAGATCTTGCCGTTTTCCACCGGCGTGATCATGGAGCCGTTGCCGGTGGCGAAAATCGCCGCTGGTCTGCCTGGCGCAGTCGCAAACATGCGCCCCGATAACTGGCCGGCTGCCGCGGAAGCGATCATGACCACCGACATCGTTGCCAAAGCGGTCTCCAGGCAAGTGACGATTGATGGTGTGCGAATCACCATCACCGGCATCGCGAAAGGTTCCGGCATGATCCATCCCAACATGGCGACCATGCTGGGTTATATCGCCACCGATGCGGCGATCGCGCAACCCTTGCTGCAGGAAATGGTCAGCCAGGCCGCCAACCGTTCGTTCAATTGCATCACCGTGGACGGCGACACCTCCACGAATGATGCGCTGATGCTGATCGCCACCGGCAAGTCTGCTCTGCCGGAGACCGGATCCGCCGATAGCGCGGCAGGCAGGGCATTGCAGGCAGCCATCAGCGAAGTTGCGATTTTTCTTGCGCAAGCCATCGTGCGCGACGGCGAAGGCGCGACCAAGTTCATCACCGTGCAAGTCGAGGGCGGCACGAGCGAGGACGAATGCAGGCAGATTGGCTACGCGATCGCGCGTTCGCCGCTGGTCAAGACCGCGTTCTTCGCCTCCGATCCCAACCTCGGGCGCATCCTCGCCGCGATTGGTTATGCCGGCATAGATGACATGGATGTGACCGCGCTCAAGTTGTATCTGGATGAGGTGCTGGTCGCCGAACGCGGCGGTCGCGCGGCCAGTTACCGCGAAGAGGACGGCCAGCGCGTGATGCGGCAGAGCGACATCACGATCCGCGTGGTGCTGGATCGCGGCAAGGCGGTTGCCACGCTGTGGACGTGCGATTTTTCCTACGACTATGTCAAAATCAACGCCAGCTACCGCAGCTGACAGGGGCTGAAGAACTACTGCGGTGGTCATCTGCTGCGTGGCTCGGTGCTCGCTTCCTTCGCCTACCTGTGAGGTAGGTCTCGGTCGCTGTGCGCCTCGCGCCTTGCATCTGACCATCCTCGCTACATTTTGCAAACCCCTGTCGTTGTAGAACATGGATAATGTGCTTCCATAAAAACAGGAAATAGTCATATGGACAAACTCGAACGCTTCCTCGACCACGCCGAAAGGCTGATGGATAAATTCGAGCGCACGCTGCCAAAGTCGGCAATCGGCAACACTCCGAATTGGGATGCCGCGCATGCGTTCCGCTGGGAACGGGGCAGCCTGGTTTCGGTGCCTCACCCTCACCGTATCGGTCTTGCCGATCTGCTCGGCATCGAGAGACAGAAACAACTTACAACACAAAACACACTCCAGTTCGTGCAGGGCCGCCCAGCCAACAACGTGCTGCTCACCGGCGCGCGCGGCACCGGAAAGTCCTCGCTGGTCAAGGCGCTGCTCAACGAATACGCAAAGGATGGACTGCGGTTGATCGAGGTCGGCAAACCGGCGCTGGCCGACCTGCCGCACATCATCGCGCTGGTTGGGGGCCGGCCGGAGCGCTTCATCCTGTATTGCGACGACCTGTCGTTCAACGCCGACGAACCGGGCTACCAGGCGCTGAAAGCCGCGCTCGACGGATCGCTGGTAGCGTTCTCCGACAACCTGCTGATCTACGCTACCTCCAACCGCCGCCACCTGATGCCGGAATCGATGCAGGACAATCTCGCGACCAAATATGTCGGCGACGAGATCCATCCGGGGGAAAGCATCGAAGAAAAGATTTCGCTGTCCGAACGTTTCGGGCTGTGGGTGTCGTTTTATCCGTTTTCCCAGGACGAATATCTGGACATCGTTTCACACTGGTTGCGTCACTATGGTATGTCGGGCGAGATGGATGAGACTGCGCGGCAGGCTGCGCTCCAATGGGCGATACAGCGGGGGTCGAGGAGTGGCAGGGTGGGTTGGCAGTTTGCGAGGGATTGGGCAGGACGGCAGTAGGTTGGGTTAGCGTGTAGCGCGTAACCCGACATCGAAAGCAAAGTCAAAACCGCCGGGGGTAGCCCGGCAGCTAGTCACTTTCTTTTGCTCCGCCAAAAAGAAAGTAACCAAAGAAAAGGCGCCCCCGGTTTGCCGCCGCTACGCGGCACCCTGCGTTGCTCGACTGGTCAGGCGGCTGCGGAACTCGCGCCGCGCGCTCAAACAGTCCTCGCCGAAATCTCCTGACCAGCCTGCGCTACTCGGCGGCGCACAGGGGGAGAAAATCCAAAATCTCAAATCCGTAAGGTGGGCAACAAGTTGCCCACCTTACAAAAGTAGATAGGCAAAACAATTCGACTCCGGTACATTGGAATCATAGGTTGGGATTGATGCTAATCTTTAGCTATTTTCTGATCAACACACGTTAGAGGTTATATTCATGCGACCAATCTTCACTATTCATGCCGGAGAATTTCTGATCGGGGAATATATTGAGCATAAATTTCGCAACACGAATGTCTGGTTGCCTTCGAAAGATAGCGGCGTTGACCTTCTGGTGACGAATAAGAAAAATCAATCATCAGTTTCGCTACAGGTGAAATATTCTCGTGACTTTTTGGTTACTAATTTATCTGCCGAGTTTCAGGAGCCTATTCGCGCCTTTGGGTGGTGGACATTTGATCGCGAAAAGCTTAGAACATCTCCTGCTGATTATTGGGTATTACTCATCGTTGGTTTCAGTCATCGCACGAATGACTACGTCATCATCAAGCCGCGGGAACTATACAGGCGCCTACATACTCTTCGTCCGAGAGTTGCGAAGTTTCACACCTATCTTTGGGTTACCAGAAAAGATTGTTGTTGGGAAACCCGTGACCTTAGCAATAAAGACAAGGTACTTATGGCTAAGGGTCTGTATAAAAACTCATTGCGGGACTTTAAGCCGTTCTTAAACAATTGGGAACCGATAAGCCAGCTCAATAGGCAATGATAATCTTTATAGCCAGATAGGGTGGGCACACCGTGCCCACCCCATGGTTTGGATTTTTGACTTTCATCCCCTGTGCGCCGCCGAAGATCAGCTGCAAGCGAGCGGAGGTTTAGGCGAGCACTGTTCGAGTCCCGCAGTGGGGCGCGGGGTGTGCGCCCCGCCAGGTCGAGTAGCGCAGCCCCGCTTACTTGCGGCTGATCGAGGGTACCCCGCAGGGGCGGGAAACCGGGGTCGCCTTTTCTTTGGTGACTTTCTTTTTGGCGAAGCAAAAGAAAGTTACTAGCTGCCGGGCTACCCTGGCGGTTTTGTTTTTGGAAGATCAATGTGAACACGCAAGCCGAAAATATTAAAATCGTCGAAGTCGCCGCCGCCGTTCTGCAAAAACCAGACGGCTCCTTCCTGCTGGCCCAACGCCCCCCCGGCAAGATCTGGGCTGGTTATTGGGAATTTCCCGGCGGCAAGATCGAGCTTGGCGAAACGCCGCATCATGCGCTGGTGCGCGAGCTGCGCGAGGAACTGGGCATCACAGTCGAGACCGCATACCCCTGGGTGACGCGTGTGTACGTCTATCCGCATGCGACCGTGCGGCTGAATTTCTTCCGCGTGACAGCGTGGAGCGGCGAACTGCATCCGCACGAGGGGCAGCAATTTTCATGGCAGCATGTGCCGGATATTTCTGTCACTCCTGTGCTGCCCGCCAACGATCCGATACTGCGTGCGCTGTCATTGCCGACGCTGTATGCGATCAGCAATGCAAAGAAATTGGGTGAGAAAGAATTCCTGGGGCGGCTGGAAGTTGCGCTACGAAAAGGGTTGCGGCTGGTGCAGTTGCGCGAGAAGGATTTGTCGCGTGATGCGTTGCGCGCGCTGGCGCTGAAGATGTTGCCGCCGATCCGGCGAAATAATGCACGCCTGATCATCAATGCCGATATCGAACTATGCAGAGACATCGGCGCGGATGGCGTGCAGTTCATCGGCGCGCAATTGGCCGAGTTGAGCGAGCGTCCCGACGTGGAATGGTGTGCGGCCTCCTGCCACAACGCGGCGGAGTTGCGCCGCGCCGAGCATCTGGGTTGCGATTTTGGGCTGCTGAGTCCGGTGCTGGCTACACAGTCGCATCCGGGTGCGCCGCATCTGGGCTGGGAAAGGTTTGCGGCGATCGCGGCGGGCTCATCCATCCCGGTGTATGCGCTGGGCGGTTTGATGCACAGTGACATGGATGCCGCATGGCAGCACGGGGCGCATGGCATCGCCCTGTTGCGTCAGGCTTGGTGAGGCGGCTCGATGAAATCCTGCTCGTTCTCATCCGCGGGCTGAGCTACGCGATATTCTTCATTCGCCCACTTGCCCAGGTCGATCATCTTGCAGCGTTCGCTGCAGAAGGGTCGGAAGCGGTTATTCGTGTCCCATTGATGTTCTTTGCCGCAATGCGGGCAACAGACGATCGGCGCAGAATGGTTCGAGCTGTTGGGGTCTTGTTTCATTGATTCCGGCATTCGTGTTCAAAGGCTGCAAAAAGTCAGTTCAAAGGGCACGTCCTGTTCGAACAGCGTGGATTTGGCCGCATAGTTGGCCGCGATGAAACGGATGTTGATCGTATATTTGTTGGCGCTCACCTCGGGTATGCATGCCAGTCCCCTGCCCAGCCGCAGACGCAACATGTGTGCGACTCGACCGCCCTGCATTTGCTGAAAAGTTCCTTGATGGGCGGTGAAGTGAAATACCTTGCCATTTTCGCGCAACAGACGCAATACGATTTTCATGCCGGTATGCAGCGGCAACAGCGGCGCAAGCCATGCGCGAAGATTGTCCCGCCGCAGGTTTGCGTTCTGAGCCTGCCAATAGTGATAGGAAGGCAAGTCGAATTCACAAGTGCCGCCAGGCATTACGGAACGTTGCTTGATGCCCATCAGCCATTCGTTCTCGCGCAAATGTTGGCCGATCTTGCCGCTCATCGCCAGCAAATAACCTGAAGCTTGTTCGATCTCCTTCAGTATGGCCTCCAGCGCCTGTTCGGAAATCGCCGGGTTGTTGTGCAAGCTGGATAAAACGCGTTTCTGTCTCTCCAATTCTTGCAGCAAGTCCGATTTCAGATCTGCGCGGCTTATGACCTCGAGGATCTCAAACAGTGTGATCAGGGCCGCGTGATGACCCATGCCGTGCTCATGTTCGGTGAAGAGGTCCATGCGTGCGAACAGATCCTCCAGACGCAACAGGGTGCGAATCTTTTCAGTAAGGGGAAATTCGTAGCTGATCACGTCAGTTATTGCCCGAAGCGCTATTGAAGGAAAATGCGATAAGAACGATATATTGAATATCCTGTTATCGTCAATCGATGTTTTGCATGCCCGAGTAGCGTTGGTGAAGAACGGAAACCTGTTCGGCCAATGTATCCAAACCCGCGTCATTATGAATGACATCGTCAGCCATTTGAAGACGTTCCTTCCGTGTCGATTGCTGCGCGATGATGTCGCGCACTTCCGCTTCGCTCATGTTGCTACGGCCGATGACGCGTGAAATCTGTACCTTTTCGTCGCAATCCACCACCAGCACGCGCTGAACCAATTGGCAAAAAGCTGAACCTTCCGCCAACAATGGCACGACGATCACAACGTAGGGTTTGGTTCGCAACAGCTGCAATTCTGCGGTCGCCTGTTCGAGTATCAGAGGATGCAGTATGGATTCCAGCCGTTGCTTGGCGGCGGGATTCGAAAAGATCAGGCGGCGCATTTTTGAACGATCCAAAGCGCCGTCATCCATGATGTAATCATCGCCGAATGTTTTGCTGATAGATGCAATGGCATCGCCGTGGCTTTGCGTCAGCCAGTGCGCAATGGTGTCCGTATCGATGATTCCAGCGCCATGTCCGGCGAACAAACCCGCCACCGTACTTTTGCCACAGCCTATTCCGCCAGTGAGGCCAATACATAGGGTCATGACTGGCCCAATATTTGCAGATATTCCCGAGTCAGTGTTTGTCCCCAGAACAATGCGATCAATCCCCCGCAAGCCAGGTAGGGGCCGAACGGGATGGGGATATTGCGGCCATGTTTGAGCGCGACAATCAAGATGATACCAACCACTGCGCCTGCCAGCGACGACAAGAGAATGATCAGCGGCAACATTTGCCATCCCAGCCAGGCACCCAGCGCGGCAAGAAGTTTGAAATCACCGTAGCCCATCCCCTCCTTGCCGGTGACGAGTTTGAAAAGCCAGTACACCCCCCAAAGGACGAGATATCCGACAATCGCACCAAGTACCGCGTTGCTTAAACTGGTGTAGATCCCAAAATAGTTGAACATCAAGCCTGCCCAGAGCAGGGTCAAGGTGATATCGTCGGGTAACAATTGCGTATCTATGTCGATTGCCGTGAGGGCCAGCAACGCCCAAACCAGCAGCAAAGCGCCGCACGCAGCCCAGCTAAAACCAAAGTGCCAAGCCGCATAAGCGCACAGAGCGCCACTGACCGCTTCGATGAGAGGATAACGGGGAGAAATGGAGGTGCCGCAATTTCTGCACTTGCCACGCAACAATATGTAGCTGACGATGGGGATGTTATCCAGCGCGCTGATTGTATGATTGCAATTGGGACAGGCGGAGCGCGGCACGATGAGATTATAGGGGGTGTTCAACGAGGGATCGTTTTCGCTGCTTCCCGGCGGGCCGGTATCCGCATTGCTTTGCGACAATTCAACGCATTGTTTGCGCCAGCCAAGTTCCATCATTTTCGGCAAACGATGTATCACCACATTGAGAAAACTGCCCACCATCAGGCCGAGTATCAGACATGCACCAACAAAAGCGACGGGAACCGTCTGCAATAATTCAGGCAAACTCATGATGCCGCAATTAGAATCGAGGAAGGGTGACTGGAGTGGTTAAGCGTAACGAATGCCTTGGGTTTTGCTGCTGCTGTCCGCGTTTCCATCAAATAACTTCGCCCATTTTGAAGATCGGCAGATACATCGCGATCACCATACCGCCGATGAGCGTGCCAAGAACCACCATGATGACCGGTTCCATCAGGCTGGAGATGGCTTTCACGGCATCGTCCACTTCAGCCTCATAGAAGTCCGCCACCTTGCTGAGCATCGCGTCAAGTGAACCGGCCTCTTCGCCGATTGCGCACATTTGCAACACCATGCTCGGGAATAACTCGGTGTTCTGCATGGAGACGGTCAAGCCGCTGCCGGTGCTGACTTCGCGCTGGATGGCCTTGGTAGCATTGAAATATACCGCGTTGCCCGCCGCGCCTGCGACCGAATCGAGTGATTCGACCAACGGCACGCCTGCCGCAAACATGGTGGAAAGGGTCCGGGTCCAGCGGGCGATCGTGGCTTTGCGGATCAACTCTCCGAAAACGGGCAACTTGAGCAGTAGTTTGTCCATCGTATCCTGCATTTTCTTGCTGCGTTTCCAGGTATAGAAGAAGATGTAAAAGCCGCCGCCGATACCGCCAAAAATCGCCCACCAATAGTTTACGAATGTATCGGAGATCGCCATCAGAACGAGAGTCGGTCCCGGCAACCTTGCACCAAAGCCTTCGAACAACTCCTTGAACGCGGGGATAACGAAAATCATGATAACGGCAGTGATGATGAATGCGACGACAATGATGGAAATCGGATAGACCAGAGCAGATTTGATCTTGCTCTTGAGGGCCTGGGTTTTTTCCATGTAAGTAGCCAGGCGGTCCAATAGCGCATCCAGAATACCCGCTGCTTCACCCGCGCCGATCAGGTTGCAATATAACGCGTCAAAATATAGCGGGAATTTCAGAAAAGCCTGTTGCAGGCTGCTTCCGGTTTCTACGTCAGTCTTGATGTCCATCAGAAGTCTGGATACCGATGGATTGCTATGCCCTTTGCCTACAATATCGAAGGCCTGCAGCAGCGGGACGCCCGATTTCATCATCACCGCGAGCTGGCGAGTGAAGATCGTAATATCCTTGGCGCTTATGGATTTGCCTTTTTGCTTTTGTTTCTTTATTTTTGTGACATTGATCCCTTGGCGGCGCAAATGTGCAGAAACACTGGCTTCACCGGGCGCGCGTATTTCGCCTTTGACCGGCTTGCCGGTTTTGTCCTTTCCTTCCCATGCATAGGTGAATTCTTTTGCTTTTTGATCCCTTGTCTTCAGATCTCTTGCGGCTACAGCCATAGTGTCTCCCTTGGGTCAATCACTAAATTGTATATGGGCCAATGCTGGAGGTCATCATGCCGAGCTTTGCGTCTCTTGTAAAGCCATGTTTTTTATTGCCGTTTATTACTGCGCTACTGGAAAAATTCGTGCTACCTTTACGATGCGGTCCTGTGTCTGAATGATCTCAATCGGATAACCGGCGATCTTCAGGCTGGTACCTGTTTCAGGAATGTCCTCGAGGTGATCGAGAATCAGACCATTCAGTGTCTTTGCGCCTTTCAGCGGCAGATGCAGCCCCAATTTGCGGTTCAGTTCGCGCAGGCTGGTGCTGCCTTCCAGCAGGTAACTGCCATCTTCCTGACGCAGGAATTTGCCGGTCTGTGTAGGCGATTGCGTGGTAAATTCACCGACAATTTCCTCGAGGATGTTTTCCAGCGTTACCAAACCGAGCAATTCGCCATATTCATCCACCACCAATCCCAGCCGAGCGTGCCGCTCCTGAAACTGTTGCAATTGTTTGAGCAAAGGCGTGTCCGATGGAATGAAATAGGGTTCGTTTAGTATTCCGCGCAACTGAGCCACATCCATGGTGGATTCTTGCATCAAGGCTGGTACCCGCTTGATATGCAGGATGCCGATGATGTTACTGGGAGTATCGGCATAAACCGGAAGCAAGGTGTGGTGGCAGGTAACGATCTGCTGGCGCAATTCGTTTGCGTCGGAATTGATATCTAGAGCTTCGATCAAATTACGCGGAATCATCACGTCATTCACGGTTATGCGTTCAAGGTCAACCAGGTTGAGCAACATTTTCTGGTGCTTGCGCGGCAAGAATTGCTCTGCGTCCAGTACCAATCCGCGCAATTCTTCCATGGTCATCTTTTGTTTGCTCTGATCGGTTTGTATCCTGATATGCAACAGACGAAGCACGCCTTTCACCATGCCGCCGGCAACCGAGACCACCGGATGAAACAATGTGATTAGCGGTACAAGCAAATAGCTGGCCGGCAACGCGATGCGTTCCGGGTAACTGGCCGCAATGATCTTGGGCATGATTTCGCTGAATACCAGCAGCACGAAAGTAAGCGTCAAGGAACCCAGCAGCATGGCCAGGTCGTTTTGTCCATAAAGGCGCAGGATGATGATATTGACCAAGGCAGCGGCAATCACATTGAGTAGGGTGTTGCCGAGCAGGATGGAACCGAGCAGTTTGTCCACCTTTCCAAGCAGACGGCTGACCAGTTTGGCGCTGCGATTGCCTCTGCGTACCAGGCTATTCAGGCGATAACGGTTAATCGCCATCATGCTGGTTTCCGAACCGGAAAAAAATGCGCTGCAAACCAGCAGTAGCAGCAAAATGGCAAATAGTGCGGCTAACGAAAGATCGTCCAAAAGTGAAGCCCTAATTTATGGTAACGGCGGTTCATTTCGACGATGGGAATAGTGGGCGAGTGATGGGCGGGTGTCAAGCGGCGCGTTTGTAGCTCAAAATTGTCAGCAACACGCCGGCCGCCACCATCGGTAAACTCAACCATTGCCCCATGCTCATGCCCAACGACAGAAGGCCGAGAAAATCATCTGGCTCACGGGTGAATTCGACGAGAAAGCGCAAGCTTCCATAGCCAATCAGGAATATACCTGATACCGCGCCTACGGGACGAGGCTTGCGCGCATATATCCAGAGCAGTGCGAATAGCAACACGCCTTCCAGTGCAAACTCATACAGTTGGGAAGGGTGCCGCGGCAAATTATCCACCTTGGGAAAGATCATTGCCCACGGCACATCCGTGGGCCGCCCCCACAACTCGCCATTGATGAAATTCCCGAGGCGTCCAAATGCCAGACCGGGAGGCACCAGTGGCGCGATGAAATCAGTCAATTGCAACCAGCGCAGTCGATGTTTGTGGGCGAACCAAGCCATGGCAACCAGCACGCCGAGAAAACCGCCATGAAAGGACATGCCGCCTTGCCAGACGGCAAATATCTCCAGAGGGTGAGAAAAATAATACCCGGCTTTGTAAAACAGCACATATCCCAGCCGCCCACCCAGAATTACTCCAAGTACACCATAGAACAGCAGGTCATCGAGCAGCTTGGCATTGATCTTCGGTTCATTCAACAAGGTGATGCGTTTGCGCCCCAGCCATAGAAAAGTCATAAAGCCAACCAGGTACATCAGCCCGTACCAGTGAATAGCAAGCGGACCGATATGCAGGGCGACCGGATCGAATTGAGGGTAAATGAACATGAACAAATCGGGTAATATTAACAGCGCAATTATACGGTCATCTCCATTTTCAGTCGCAGGTTACCTGCATCAAAAAACTTCTAAAAAGGAAATCATGTCCACAGCACAGCAATTGAACACGCAGTTCGGCATCAAAGGGCAGTTGGTTTTTCGCGAGGATGCAAGCGGCTTGATCGTTGCCGAGATCAGCAACGTTTTATCAAAAGCTTCAATCTGTCTGCAAGGCGCTCACCTGATGAGTTGGAAGCCGGCAAGACAGAATGTGCCAGTTGTATGGCTATCACCAGACGCAAAACTGGCGGCGGGGAAATCGATACGCGGCGGAGTACCGGTGTGTTGGCCATGGTTTGGAGCACATGCAACCGAATCCGCTTTCCCTGCACATGGTTTCGCGCGAACTGTGCCGTGGCAGATTGTAGAAACCGATACCGGACCCGACGGGTCGACCCGTTTAAAGCTGAGATTGTTGGAAAGCGAGAAGATACGCGCGCAGTGGCCATATGCATGCGCATTGAACCTGACCATAATCGTTGGCGATATCTTGCACATGGAATTGACCACAGAAAATACCGGGGAGGCCGATTTTGTTATCGGTGAGGCGTTGCATACCTATTTTCAGATCGGCGATATCGATGCAGTACGCGTTTCTGGATTGGAAGGTTGTGAATATTGGGACAAAGTCGGCGTTTCCGCTCTCAGGAAACAAACCGGTGCGATCATTTTTTCCGGCGAAACTGATCGCGTGTATATCAACACAGCGTCAGGATGCGTGATCGAAGACGACAAACTTGGGCGACATATATATATAACCAAATCCGGCAGCCGTTCCACAGTGGTATGGACTCCGTGGACTGACAAAGCCAACAAGATGGGCGATATGGGCCAACCTGCCGGTTGGCGTCAAATGGTATGTGTGGAAACAGCGAATGCGCTCGAGAATGTGGTGAAAGTGACGGCCGGGAGCAGCCACACGATGATAGTCGAATATTCTGCCGAATCAATTTAGTAGCAACTTTGTAGCGGCTTTCCGACATCGCCAGACGCCAATCTGGCAGTCTCCATTCGTCGTCTTTGGGTCAGACAATCCTTGACGAATATTGTCAAGTATTCATAAGAAAAACAATACCTTGCCGTTGAAGCTGTTTGACAAAGAGGGTAATATTGTAACAAAATGTAAAAGTGAAGCGATACGATTCACAATTCATTCACAATTCATAAAAATTTTGGCTTTTTAATCACAAAAACTGGAGAGAAGATGAAATTCATTATAAGCATGATCGCAACAGCGGGATTGATGGTTGCCGGAAGCGCGATGGCGACAGATATGCCGGAATTGGCCAAAAAAAGCGGCTGCACCGCCTGCCATTCGATAGACAAAAAGATTGTCGGCCCGGCCTGGATGGATGTTTCCAAAGCCTACAACAGCAATGGCGCAACGACCACCGGCAAGAAAGTCGCCGACATATTGGCTGAGAACCATGCCAAGACGGCTGAAGAATGGCTGATGCAAAAGGTAGCCAAAGGCGGGGCAGGCAACTGGGGTACTGCCAAGATGATCCCAAATGCACCAAAAGTTTCCGAAGCGGATATCAAGACGCTGGTCGATTTCGTTTTGGGTTTGGCGAAGTAGGTCAGCAATAAATAGCAAGCAAGCCGGCGCAAGCCGGCTTTTTTTCGCCTGCAGGAATTATATTTTCTGGAGCAATCCAAGAAATAGCAAGTAAACCATTACGTTACTACATGTCAACTTTTGCTTGAGGGGACGCGTTGATTGAGCGCTACCAGAAATCATAGTTGTCAGTGCGCAGGTTGAATTTCTGCATATGTTGTGCAGTAAATGGGCCCTCATCAACCACGACATAACCATGTTGCAATTGCCGCTTTTACAGCTTGGTCGATGGCTATGCAAAACGGATGGGCTTGTTTAGAATCGGTCGTGAAGGTCGGATCTTCGCATTTCGGAAATTTCAATCAGAAAAAATGGAGAAAGCATGAAGTCTATTATCGTGAACATGGTTACAGCAGCGGGACTGATCGTCGCAGGCAGTGCTATGGCGACGGATATGCCGGAGCTGGCGAAGAAGAGTGGTTGCACCGCTTGCCACACGGTTGAAAAGAAGCTGGTTGGCCCGGCATGGAGAGATGTGTCCAAGGCGTATAACAAGGTTGGCGCAACTGGCACCGCAGTGGATCCGAAAGCCTATCAAGAAAGCAACAAAGTTGCCGACATCCTGAAGGAGCACGGAAAAGCAACTCCTGAGGAATGGCTGGAAGAGAAGGTCGCCAAGGGTGGCAAGGGTAACTGGTTCAAAAGCACTGCTATGATACCTAATTCACCCAAAGTCAGCGCAGCGGACATCAAGACACTGGTTGATTTCATTCTCGGTCTGGAAAAATAAGCATGTCTTGAGTTAGTCGAAAGCATAGTCGCTAGCGACGAAAAAGCCGGCGCAAGCCGGCTTTTTCGTCGACCTCGCTGTTTTGCCAGGCACTGTAAGGTACAGACCTTGCGTAGAGTCATGGTTTGTTGGAATGAAACGTTTGGTTGTCCCGCTTGCTGCCTTCAGTTTGGAATAACAGGAGATTCCATCAATCGAAGGGCTATGCAAAGCCAATCGGGTTGTTTAGAATGAATAAAGAGTAGAACATTTACCGGAATTGAAGCTCGTTATTCATAAATCGGAGAGAAGTATGAAATCGATTATCGGAAGCATGGTTGCATTTGCAGGCTTGACGGTTTCCGCTGGAGTGATTGCAGAAGAAATGCCGGCACTGGCCAAGAAACTCAACTGTACTGCTTGTCACGCCATAGACAGAAAAGTGGTAGGCCCGGCATGGAGAGACGTTGCCAAAAAGTATACGGGAAGCGGTGTAACCAAGTTTACCTACAATGGCAAGGAATATCCTTTGATTGAAGGCTTGGTTATGAAGGTATCAAAAGGCGGTTCGGGTAACTGGGGTACCATGCCCATGCCCGCTAACGATCCGTCGGGTACCAAGCAGGCTGAAATCACCGAACTGATCAAATTCGAACAAAGCTTGTCTACCAAATAGTCTTGGCAAAAGTGCAGCGCAAGCCGGCGCAAGCCGGCTTTTTATTGACCGTTAAATTGACAAGCAGCAAGCATGCTCCGCATAATCCAAGCGTATTCAACGGAGGATTAACCAATGTCATTTCATTCTTTCGGTTCGATATTGATTGCCGCCGTTGTGCTGGCGCTAACCGGGTGCGAAAAATCCGCCAATCCAGATCAAAATGCATCCGGTGTTCTGGCCGTTCGCATCGGTGCCGCAGCGCCGCTGACCGGTCCGCAAGCTCACTTGGGCAAGGACAACGAGAACGGTACGCGCATGGCGATAGACGATGCCAATACCAAAGGTATTATGATCGGCGGGCGCAAGGCGCATTTTGAATTGGTCAGCGAAGACGATCAGGCCGACCCCAAGACCGCGACCATCGTTGCGCAGAAACTGGTGGACGACAAGGTTAGTGGCGTGATCGGCCATATGAATTCCGGAACCAGTATTCCGGCGGCAAAAATCTACAGCGATAACGGCATTCCGCAGATATCGCCCTCCGCCACGGCGGTCGCTTATACCGTTCAGGGCTACAAGACGACGTTCCGGGTGATGGCGAATGACGCGCAACAGGGCCATGTGCTCGGCGAATACGCGACGAAAAATCTGGCAGCGAAAAGGATTGCGGTGATCGACGACAGAACCGCTTACGGGCAAGGCCTGGCCGATGAATTCATCGAGGCCGCGCAGGCCAATGGGGCACAGATCGTGGCGCACGAGTACACCAACGACAAGGCGATGGACTTCACCGCCGTGTTGACGGCAGTGAAGAGCAAAAAGCCCGATTTGCTGTTCTATGGAGGAATGGATGCGCAAGGCGGTCCGATGGCCAAGCAGCTCAAGGCGCTTGCGCTAAAATCGAAGTTCATGACCGGTGACGGGGGCTCTACGCCGGAATTCATCAAGCTTGCGGGCGATGCGGCTGAAGGAGCTTATTCATCGTTGCCGGGTGTGCCGTTGGACAAGATGCCCGGCGGAACCGCATTCGGCGAACGCTTTGTAGCCAAGTATGGTCCTATCCAGTTGTATGCACCTTATTGCTACGATGCGGTGAATGTAATGATAGCCGCAATGCAAAAGGCCGGATCGCCCGATCCGGCAAAATATCTTCCAGCGCTCGTCAATACCTCGTATGATGGTGTGACGGCAAAGATACAGTTCGATGAGAAGGGCGATCTGAAAGGGGGCGCCATTACCGTTTATCAGGTTCAGCACGGAAAGTGGCAATCGTTAACGACAATGGGTGCAGGCACTACGGCGGTGCATTGATGTACTTTACACGCAATGACAAAAACGACACCTTGGCGTGTCGTTTTTGTTTCAAACTATGGAAATCTTTCTTCAGCAGATAATAAACGGCATGGTGCAGGGCAGTGTGTACGCGCTGGTCGCACTGGGTTATACCATGGTGTACGGGATCCTTGGTCTGATCAACTTCGCGCATGGCGAAGTTGTGATGATAGGCGCGATGCTGGCACTTTCCTCTCTGTCCGCGATGTTGGGCTGGGCCGTGCCGCCAATTCTGGCGCTACCGCTCAGTATCGTGATGGCGATGCTGGGCTGTATGGCGCTGGGATATACCATCGAACGTGTCGCCTACCGACCGCTACGCCATGCGCCCCGGCTCGCGCCGTTGATCACCGCGATCGGTGTTTCCATAGTGTTGCAGAATATCGCGATGATAATCTGGGGGCGCGAGTACCATGCATTTCCACAGTTGATCGCCAATCATCCGCATAACTTCGGCGGCGCAATCATCAGCAATATCCAGATCATAATTTTCCTGTTGGCGCTGGCGATCATGGCCGGACTGATGGCAATCGTGCACCGTACCCGGCTCGGGCGAGCCATGCGCGCCGTGGCGGAGAACCAGCACGCAGCACAACTGATGGGGGTGGACATCAACCGCGTGATCTCGATCACGTTCATGCTCGGGTCGGCCCTTGCCGCCGTGGCTGGTGTGATGGTGAGCGCAAACTACGGGCTGGCGCACTACTACATGGGATTCCTGCTTGGCCTGAAAGCCTTTACTGCTGCGGTACTGGGTGGTATTGGCAATCTGCGCGGCGCGATGTTGGGTGGTCTGCTGCTCGGGCTGATCGAGAGCCTGGGAGCTGGTTATATCGGCGATTTGACCGGCGGGTTTCTCGGCAGCAACTATCAGGACGTGTTCGCCTTCTTCGTGCTGATAGCGGTACTCGTGTTCAGGCCATCCGGCCTGCTTGGAGAACGCATTGCGGAAAGAGCCTGAAAATCCTCTCTTCAGCTACCATGCGCCGGAAGCCCAGTTCCGGCTGCATGCTTATTCCTCCCATATGGCATGTACCGTTGCGCGCCGTGCAGTGCCCGTGGATTCGGTCGTTTCACAACGTTGCTGCGGTGGTTTTTCGTGATGCGATTTTTCCTTAAGCGCAACGAACGCCTGACGATATGGCTATTGCTGGCCGTATTGCTGCTGTTGCCTTTCATCACGGATGCGCTGCTTGGCCGAGGCTGGGTTCGCATCATGGATTTCGCGATGCTTTACATTATGCTTGCTCTCGGGCTGAACATCGTTGTCGGCTACGCGGGTTTGCTTGATCTGGGTTACATCGCGTTTTTTGCGGTGGGGGCCTATTGCTATGCGCTAACCGGTTCGCCTCACTTGGCACAAGTCTTCCCGATGTCGCTTCCCGGTGGAATGCATCTTCCTTTCTGGATCGTCCTGCCGCTGGCGGCTTCGATGGCAGGCGGTTTCGGCGTGCTGCTCGGCGCGCCGACATTGCGATTGCGCGGCGACTATCTTGCGATCGTCACGCTGGGATTTGGCGAAATTATCCGCATTTTTTTGAATAATCTGAATGCGCCCATCAATCTGACCAACGGGCCGCAAGGCATCAGCCGCATCGATCCAGTCAGCCTGGCGAATATTCCATGGAGTGCGACGCAGAACTTGTTCGGCATCGTCTTTCCTTCGGTGCACCTGTATTTTTACCTGTTCCTGGCGTTCACCGCACTGGTGGTTTTTGTTTCCCGGCGGCTGGAAAGGTCGCGCATCGGGAGGGCCTGGATGGCGATAAGGGAGGACGAGATTGCAGCCTCGGCGATGGGTATCAACACGCGCAATCTCAAGTTGCTCGCATTCGCGATGGGCGCGATGTTCGGCGGCGCATCCGGCGCGCTTTTCGCGGGATTCCAGGGTTTTGTCAGCCCGGAGAGCTTCAGCCTGATGGAATCCATCATGGTGCTGTGCATGGTTGTGCTAGGCGGCATGGGAAACATTGCCGGCGTGATCCTCGGCGGCGTGTTGCTGGCGCTGCTGCCCGAAGTATTGCGCCACATCATCGTGCCGCTGCAACAGGCGTTGTTCGGAAAAACGCTGGTTGATCCTGAAAGCCTGCGCATGCTGCTGTTCGGCACTGCGCTGATCGTGATCATGCTCTACCGTCCTGCAGGACTCCTTCCGTCGCGGGTGCGCCGTCGCGAACTGGGAGGCGACGGGACGGCAGCAGAAGAAAGCATATACGATGCAACGCACTGAGGATGCATTACTGCACGCTTCGCGTATCAGCAAAAAGTTCGGCGGTTTGAGCGCGCTCTCAGACGTCACGCTGAACATCCGTCGCGGCGAGATATACGGTCTGATCGGTCCGAACGGCGCCGGCAAGACTACGCTGTTTAACATCATCACCGGCCTGTATCACCCGAGCGCGGGCGGATTTCAGTTCAATGGCACGCACTATCGGACGGGCAAACCGCATGTACTGGCGCAAGCCGGCATCGCGCGTACGTTCCAGAACATCCGCTTGTTCGCCAACCTGACCGCGCTGGAAAACGTGATGATAGGCCGTCATGCGTGTACACGCTCCGGGGTATTCGGGGCGTTGCTGCGCAGCGCAAATATGCGCAACGAAGAGCATGACATCGCCGAGCGGGCCCGCGAGCTGCTAGGCTATGTCGGGATCGAAAAGTCTTCGCAGACGCTTGCCAAGCATTTGTCTTATGGAGAACAACGGCGGTTGGAGATCGCCCGGGCGCTGGCGACCGATCCGTTGCTGCTTGCGCTCGATGAGCCAGCCGCCGGCATGAATGCGACCGAGACAGAAAGTCTCAAAACGCTGCTGCAAACCATACGCAATAGCGGGATCACCGTGCTGCTGATCGAGCACGACGTCAAACTCATCATGGGATTATGCGATCGAGTGGCAGTGCTCGATTACGGCAGGAAGATCGCCGAAGGCGCGCCTGAAGAAGTGCGCAATGATCCTGCCGTGATCGCCGCCTATCTTGGGGGCGGTGATGAGTGATCCATTGCTCGAAGTCTGCGACCTCAAAGTCGCCTACGGCGGCATCCACGCCATCAAAGGAATAGATCTCCACGTTGCGCAAGGCGAGCTGGTCGCGCTGATCGGCAGCAACGGCGCGGGCAAGACCACCACGCTGAAAACCCTTGCAGGTCTTCTGCATCCTGCCAGCGGGCAGATCCATTACAACGGCATGAGTCTGAAAAATATCGCGGCACACCAGCGCGCCGCGATGGGTATCGCGCTTGTTCCGGAAGGGCGCGGAGTATTCGCGCGCATGACCGTGGAAGAAAACCTGCAAATGGGCGCATACAGCCGTAGCGACAAACAGGAAATCGCCCCCGATCTTGATCGCATGTACGCGTTATTCCAGCGCCTCGCAGAGCGAAAATATCAGCTTGCCGGAACGCTGTCAGGAGGCGAGCAGCAAATGGTTGCGATGGCCCGCGCGCTGATGAGCCGGCCGCGACTGCTGATGCTGGATGAACCCAGCATGGGGCTTGCGCCGATCATGGTGCAAAAGATTTTCGAGACCATACGCGATATTGCCGCACTCGGCATGAGCATCCTGCTGGTCGAGCAAAACGCCAGGCTTGCGCTGAAGGTCGCCCAGCGAGGCTATGTGATGGAAAGCGGCACGATCAATTTGTCGGGCTTGGCCGGTGAGCTTCTTGGAAGCGATGCGGTTCAGCGGGCATATCTCGGCGCCTAGGCAGCGGCTTGTCTGTGCCTATTGATTTCATAGGCCATATAAAATCAAACTCTTAGGCCCCCTGTCCATTGGTGGAAACGTTTATCCGGATTCTCGATATTGCCGTCCGTTGGCTTGATTGGCCGGGACGCAATCAATGTGCGTTTGCCATTCATCTTCAAAATATAACCAAGCTTTCTTCTATTTCCCCGAGAATTATGCTAAGTTGAGCGCCGTCAGGAATTCCCCTGCACATTATGTTTGTATTTTAATAATCATTACCACATTATTCGGGAGCGACACATGGCGACAAAAAGCAAGGCATCCAAGAAACCAAGCACCAAGTCCGAAATCCTCGGTCATATTTCTGACAAAACCGGTCTTACTCGCAAGCAAGTGGGTGGGGTGTTCGACGAGCTCGCCGTTCTCATCAAGCGTGACTTGAAGAGTTCGGGTTTGTTCAACGTGGTTGGCTTGATGAAAATCAAGCTGGTGCACAAACCGGCCCAGCCTGCAAAGAAAGGCATCAACCCGTTCACCAAGGAACCGATGACGTTCAAGGCCAAGCCGGCACGCAGTGTCGTCAAAGTCCTGCCCCTCAAGAGCCTGAAGGATATGGTGTAAGAAAGCAGATTTGTCCCGTACCCGGGCTGGAAGCGAAGGTTGCTTCCAGCCCATGCGGTTCTAGCTGCTTTGTCCCCACTGCGCTGTCAGCTTGCGTTCGCTTCTGTTCTCCGTCATGCGCAGCATGAACGCGCAGTCTATGCGGTGTATCGTGATGCCGCGGTCGCGCGTCACGTAACCGACGATTTCATCTCCCTGCACCGGGTTGCAACATTTTGCAATGCGGGTCATCAGATTATTCACGCCGCCGACGGTGATGTCCGCTTTTGAGGTGCGTCGCGTTGCCGGTTTGAATGCGGTCGGCTTGGCGGACTCGATGACCTTGTAGGGAAGTTCTTCCTGAATCGCGACGGCGATGCGCCGTCGCGTGACTTCATTTCGCCCGAGGGCAGCGAGCAAATCTTCCAGCTTGTTGTAGTGCAAGCGTTGCGCGAGCTTTTCCTGATTGATGGCGGTGATGCCGAGCCGGTGCAGTTCGCGATCCAGCTGCGTCCTGCCCTGTGCGATATTTTCTTCGATATTCTGGCTCTTGAACCAGGCGCGCACTTTTGCGCGGACGCGCGCGCTTTGCAGGAAGCCGAGCGACGGATTGATCCAGTCGCGGCTCGGCCCTCCCTGCTTTACGGTGAGGATTTCCACACGCTGCCCGTTCTGCAATTTGTAGTTGAGCGGGACGATGTTTCCATCCACCTTGGCGCCGCGCGTGCGGTGGCCCAGATCCGTATGCAAGGTGTAGGCGAATTCCACCGGAGTCGCGTCTTTGGGCAAATCGATGACTTTTCCTTGCGGCGTCAGCACGTAAACCCGGTCGTGGAACAACTCGTTTCTGAATTGCTCCTGCAGATCACCCCTGCCGGCGAGGTCTTCTTTCCATTCGAGTATCTGGCGTAGCCAGGCGATCTTTTCATCGAAACGGGTATCCGATTTCATGCCTTCCTTGTAGCGCCAGTGCGCGGCGACCCCGAGTTCGGAATGCCGGTGCATCTCGCGGGTGCGTATCTGCACCTCGAGCGCGAGACCACGCGGGCCGACCACGGCGGTGTGCAGCGAACGGTAGTTGTTGCTCTTGGGGTGCGCGATATAGTCGTCGAATTCGCTTTCGATCGGCGGCCACAGCTCATGCACCAGGCCAAGCGCGGTATAACAGTCCCGGATCCCGTCGATCTTGCCTTCATCCGCCTCCGACACGATGCCGCGGAGTTGCCGGTTGCGGGGGGTGGCAGAGGGCGACCTTCCCGCCCCGGACATTTCGTCATGCCGTGTCATGTCGCCGACGAGTATACGCACCGCGCGCACGTCGTAGAGTTCGCTGAAATCGAGATGCTTGCGCTTCATCTTGTTGATGATGCTGTAGATGTGTTTGGGACGTCCGGTCACTTCGGCAGGGATGCCGGCCCGGCTCAACACCTGTTCGAGTTGCGCGACCACGTCGGCAATGTATTGCTCGCGGTCGATCCTGCGTTCATCCAGCAGAGACGCGATCTTTTTGTACAGCTCCGGTTCCAGATAACGCACGGAAAGGTCTTCCAGTTCCCATTTGAGTTGCCAAACGCCGAGACGGTTGGCAAGCGGCGCAAAAATGCTGCGGGTCTCCTGCGCGATCTGTTTCTGCTGTGCCGGCATCGCACCGGACAGATTGCGCAGTGTCTGGGTGCGTTCGGCCAGCTTGATCAATACCACACGGATGTCCTGCACCATTGCCAGCAGCATTTTGCGCAGGCTTTCGATCTGCTGGGCGGCGTCATCCTTGTTCTTCTTGTCCCGACGGGGTATCTCACTGAATTGCCGGATATGTTCCATCCGCGAGATGCCCTCAACCAGCATTTTCACGTTGGCGCCATAAGCCTGTTCTATCTTTTCCTGCCAGCCATCCAGATAATCTGGCACCGCATGCAATAGGGTAGCGGCGATCGATTCATGATCCATGTTCAGGCCGACCAGGATTGCTGCCGCGCCCAGCGCATGCTGCAACAGCGGAGCGCCGGTCAATTCGACTTTTCCCTTGTAGAGCTTGCCGGCCAATTCGCAGGCATTGCGGATCAAGCCGACTTCTGCCGGAGAAAAGGATTTCGATACGAGATCAAGCAGGGGTAGGGTGTTACCGGCGGATGCGGAAGGATTGTTCGGGATGGAAGCCATGAAACATTATTGCATTGATGTGCGGGCGGCATAAAGTCGCAGAACTGCAATGGCCTAAAGTCTAGTCATGCGTCCGTGTAAATTCTCGTATCGGCGCCAATGCACGGATCAAGACGGTCTGTTCTCGTATTCTTTCAGGCAAGCACCTTGAGCAGCAGCTTGGTGGCCAGCACCAGCAACAACAAAGCGAACAGCTTGCGCAGCAGCCCGATTTTCATGCTGTGGGTCGCTTTTGCGCCCATCGGTGCGGTGATGACGGTGGCAAGCGCGACCCAGAATAACGCGGGCAGATACACAAAGCCCAGGCTATAGGGAGGGAGTGAGGGTATGTTCATGCCGGTGTACACATAGCCGATCGTTCCGCCGACCGCGACTGGAAAGCCGATCGCTGCGGACGTGCCGATCGCACTTCTGAGCGATACGTTGCACCAAACCAGAAAAGGAATGCTTATGGTGCCTCCGCCGATCGAGACCATGCTGCCCAACCAACCGGTAAGCAAGCCGGTCAGAGTCATCCCGAAGGCGCCTGGCAACTGGCGGGTGGCATTCGGGCGCACATCGATCAAAATCTGCGCTGCCACGAAGTACACGAACAGCGCAAAGAACATTCCCAGGTAGTGCGGAGATATGCGGGTGGCAAACTCGGCGCCTATGCCGGTGCCCAGCAAAACCCCCGGGGTGATATTGCGCACCACTTGCCATTTGACTGCGCCGTGCTGATGGTGCTTGAGAAGGCTGGACAGAGAGGTGAACAGGATCGCCGCCATCGATGTGCCCAGAGCAAGGTGCAGCAAATGCTCGGTCGGGAAATGCTGCGCATCGAACAGGAACGCCAACACAGGCATGATGATGATTCCGCCGCCGATCCCGAACATGCCTGCCAGATACCCGGCGATCGCTCCGAGCGTCAGATATCCCGCATACCACTCCATCAGTTCTGTGCCAATCTGGTGACGATGAACTTCCATTCGGCCGGATCTACCGGTGTGATGGACAGGCGGTTGCCGCGTTGCAAGGTGCGCATGCGTTGCAGTTCAGGGTGTCTGCGTAATTCATCGATGGAGATCAGCGCGATCTTCTTGACTAATTGCACGTCAACATTGAACCAGCGCGGCTGTTCCGGTGTGGCCTTGGGATCGTAATATTTGCTCTTCTTGTCGAACTGCGTCGCATCTGGATAGGCGGTGCTGCTGACTTTGGCGATGCCGGCAATGCCGGGTTTCTTGCAATTGGAGTGATAGAACAGCACGCCGTCGCCGACTTTCATCTGGGCGCGCATGAAGTTGCGCGCCTGATAGTTGCGCACCCCATACCATGGGACGGTTTGTTTGGGCAGCGCGGCGAGATCGTCGATGCTGCAATCGGAGGGTTCGGATTTCATCAGCCAGTAGCGCATGCTTCAAGTGTGCAAATAAAAGTGCGACCCGGTCAGGTTAACCATGGTCGCACTGGAATAAAGCCCCCGCCTGTGCCGTTGACCCGGTATCTTGAACCTGGGTTCAAGAGGGCCGCTTCCAGGTTACATCAGGTACATCCGCCAGATAACTGCACCGGGGACGCGCACAACAGTAACACCAAAGGCTGCGGCCTAAGCAAAGCATATTGGCTCAAAGAATGATAGGCCTGTCGAACACCGCAGGGGACAACCCGGAACACTTTGTCTAGAACAGCGTGTCTTGTTCGGCTAACGCCTGATCGATCGCTGCCTGCATGGAATTAATTCTACGCCTAAAATCCGAGAGGTCAATGCCGCGCCCGACCTTGATGCCGAGCAGTTCGTGGGTGATATTGAGCGCCGCCATCAACGCGATCCGCTCGACGCTGGCGATTTTCCCCGCATCGCGGATCTCGCGCATGCGCTTGTCCAGATAAGCCACAGCATCGAGCAGTTCTCCGCGTTCTTCCTCGGGGCAGGAAATTCGCAACTCGCGGTCGAGAATCTTTACATCGAGTGTTTTCGTGGGGTTGCTCATGTTTGGTCTTCTGGAAGAGTAATCAGCAGTTTTTCCAGACGTGCTTTGGCATTGCCCATCTTTTCGGCATAGAGTCGATTGTTGCTGAGAGCGTGCGCTAACTCTTGGCGTAACTCTTGATTTTCGGCCCGTAACTTGCCATTAACCTGGATCAGTTGGGCAAGTTTGCCTTCCAGCATGTTCAATTCATTTTCCATGCGCTGACTATAGATTGAAAAGTGTAGACAAGTCAAACGGTAAGACAGATTTATGCAAGCTATTTGTAGCTTCTTGTCCATTCTTGTTCCAACAGGAATCAATCGGATTTGTGTTAAAGTGCGCTCCGCTTCGAGGTGCTCGTCTTTGAATAGCCGAGTTAAACGGGAAGCAGGTGCAGGAACAACTGTTCCCTATGCCTGAGCTGCCCCCGCAACGGTAAGTGAGTGTGGATTTGCCAATACGCCACTGTGAGAAATCATGGGAAGGCGACAAATCAGGACTTGCGAGCCCGGATACCGGCCTGGGAGTGAGCGGGAGATGCTGCGGGTGGCGCATCGGAACAATACTGGGCGATACCTGCGCCAATGTTCTGAATATTCTGTCCGTCGTATTTCCTGATTATTAATTTCCAGCGGGGACGCCTGGAACTTATTCGGGAAACGACAATGAAACAAATGATGATATCGGTCGCACTGTTCGGTGCGATCCTGACCCCTATTGCCGCGTGCGCCGAAACACCCATGGAAATGCTGATCGTGACGCCCGCACGCATGCCTCAGCAACTCGATAAAGCCATCGCAGACACGACGGTGCTGGACGAGCAGGAGATCCGCAATTCAGGCGCGCGCGATGTGCCCGCGTTGCTGCGTTCGCTGGCGGGCGTTGAAGTGGCGCAGTCGGGCGGGCTGGGAAATGTAAGCAGCACCTTCATGCGCGGAACCAATTCCGATCAAGTCCTGGTGCTTTTGGATGGTGTGCGCATCAATTCGGCAACGTCCGGCACAACGGCGCTTGAACACATCATGCTGGACAGCGTCGAACGTATCGAGGTGGTGCGCGGCAATGTGAGCAGCTTGTACGGCTCCGAGGCAATCGGCGGAGTGATACAGTTGTTCATAAAGCGTGGGCAGGATTCGCCGGCGTTTAATGCCAGCGCGGGAATCGGAAGCCATGACACACAACGGCTGGCGGCGGGATATTCCGGGGAAACGAACGGCAATTCATTCAGTGTGAATGCCGGCAGGGTCACAACTGATGGAGTGTCGGCGATGAACCCGCTGCTCGCGCCCGGCGCCAATCCCAACAATAATGGCTACGAAAACAACGCCCTCGATGCGCAATTCAAACATGCTTTCAACACGGATCATTCAGTGTCGGCCTTGTTGTTCGCGACGCGCGGTGATATCTCTTATGACAACCCGTATGGCTTGCCTACAGACCTCAACAACACGGTGGAAACCATCGACAAATTATCATTGGCATCGGATGACCAGATCAACAGGAGGTGGCACAGTCTGTTGCGGGTGGCGCAGGGCACCGACGACAGCCGCAGTTACGGTTATACCTACGGGGTTCCAACATCCTCCCGTTTTCAAACGCAAAGCAACCAGCTGACCTGGCAAAACACCCTCAAGATCGCCGATAACCAGCATATCGATCTGGCTGCGGAATATTTGGATCAGGAGGTTTCCTCCAACACGCTCTATACACAAACCTCGCGCAACGTAAAGAGCCTGGTGGGCGGCTATGTCGGTGAATACGGGGTACACCAGGCACAGATTAATCTGCGTCAGGACAACTTTTCGGATTTTGGCATGGCGAACACTGGATTGCTCGGGTATGGCGTGCAATTTACCGGAGCATTCCGCTTTACCGTGACCGTTAGCAATGCCTTCAAAGCCCCGACCTTCAACGATATGTATTACCCGCTATCGTACGGTTATCAGGGCAACCCGAACCTGAAGCCGGAGCGCTCGCAGAACCGGGAAGCAGGATTGCACTACACGGCGAATGGGCAGCGCGCGGATGCGGTGTATTTCGATAACCATATCCGCGATTTGATCGCCTGCAATGCGGGCTGCACCACAGTCGTCAACATCGACCAGGCGCAGATCGACGGCGCGGAATTCAGCTACGAGGGAGAGTTCGGCAAATCCCGCCTGCAAGCCAGCGCGACATTCCAGAATCCGCGCGATGCAATTACCGGCCAGGTTCTGTTGCGCAGGGCCAAGGAATTTTCGAGCGTGGCGGCTACGCATGAATGGGCGGCATGGCAAATAGGTGCGGACGTTCGATACAGCGGGGCGCGCCAGGATTATGACCTCAACGGCAATCCGGTCACCCTGGACGGCTATATACTGCTCAATCTGTCCGCCCGCCACATGCTGGACAGGGGATTGTACGTGTCGGCGCACCTGGACAACGTGTTCGATCGCGAATATTCGGAGGTGTACGCCTACAATACCCTAGGCCGTACGCTGTTTGTCGAACTGAACTATCAACAATAGACTTTGCGCCAGATGCAAATGCGGACGGCCCGCTTTTGCATTTGACTGTCTATGCAAACGGCTTGCCTTCGTGTAATGTTGCGATCATCGATACGGGCATCAATTCAGGAGAAGCAATGTACAACGTTCAAACCAGAACCATCGCCATTTTTGCGGCGCTGGCCGCACTGATGGCAGCCACCCGATTCAACCATTTCGGCTCGGCAGTCTCCCTGCCCGACGCATCGTATGCGGTTTTTTTTCTGGGCGGTCTGTTTCTGGCTCGGCCCTTGCGGATTTCCCTGGCGGCATTTGTAGTGCTGATCCTTGAGGCCGGCTTGATTGATTACTACGCGACTTCTGTTCAGGGTATCAGCGACTGGTGCATGACACCTGCCTATTGGTTCCTGATCCCGACCTATGGCAGCTTGTGGCTGGTTGGGCGCTGGTCCTCAATGAGGCACCTCCTGGAAGGCAAGGGGTTGACAGCGTTAGCGTTGGCCGCATGGGCAGCCAGCAGTTTTGCTTTTGCGTTTTCCAACGCCACCTTTTATCTGTTCTCCAATCGCTTTGCGGATATGAGCGCAGTTGAATACACATCGCGTGTTGTTCAATATTACGCTTCGTATGTTTCAATGGCATTGCTGTATATCTTCTGCGCGGTCGCCCTGCACATGGCGGCCGATATCGTCGGCAGACAAAGGTCGCATTCGCACTGACCCGAGATTCGTAACGCAAGACAGCCTCATTTTTTGAGAATTCTGGGGTGTCCTGATCGGCCAACAATCAAGCCCGGTTACGGTTATCAGATGTGGCGCGATCTTACAGAGCCTTGAACATGCCGGGCGTCTCTGGAATGGACAGGCTGCTGTTCCCAGCCGGCCGAAATCAGATCCATCAATCGGCTGAAGGTTGACGCAGCGATGGCAAAAGTCTAAATTGCATCGTTGAAGATTATCAACCGTTAGGAGATGCGCATGGCAGTACTTGTCGGCAAGGCCGCCCCGGACTTCAACGCAGTTGCCGTTATGGGCAATAACGATTTCAATGAAAATTTCAATCTGAAAAAACACATCGCCGGAAAATATGCGGTAGTGTATTTTTGGCCGCTCGATTTTACGTTCGTGTGCCCTTCCGAGATCATCGCTTTTGATCATCGTCTCGATGAATTCAAGAAGCGCAATGTGGAAGTGGTTGGCGTATCGATAGACTCGCATTTCACTCATCTGGCCTGGAAGAATACCCCGGTCAACAATGGCGGCATCGGCCAGATTCGCTATCCGATGGTGGCCGACATCAAGCACGAGATCTGCAAGGCGTACGACGTGGAAGCCGAGGGTGGTGTGGCGTACCGCGGCTCGTTCCTGATCGACCGTGCCGGTGTGGTGCGCCATCAGGTGGTGAACGATTTGTCGCTGGGCCGCAATATCGACGAAATGCTGCGCATGGTCGACGCGTTGCAATTTACCGAAGAACATGGCGAAGTCTGCCCGGCCGGCTGGAGCAAGGGCAAAGCGGGCATGAACGCTTCGGTAGAGGGCGTGGCGAAATATCTGGCAACCCATGCGAAGGAACTATAGGACGATTCCCTGCAACTGGGCTGAGCCACCCTCGTGGGGTGGTTTTTTTGTGCTCACCGCAACGCCTCTTCGTCGTGCTCATCAAGATCAGGACTGCTACAATTTCTGTGGGTCTGCCATCGTTTCTCAAGGAGGTATCGCATGTTGCTCTGGTTTGTGATCACCTACTGGATCGTCTCGGTAGGCATTGGGCTTTGGGCCGCGACCCGTGTCCATAACACCAAAGACTTCGCGATTGCAGGACGGCACTTGCCGTTTTACATGGTTACCGCGACCGTGTTTGCCACTTGGTTCGGATCGGAGACGGTGCTGGGCATACCAGCTACGTTTTTGAAAGAAGGCCTGCACGGGGTGGTTGCGGACCCGTTTGGCGCATCGCTCTGCTTGATTTTGGTGGGTTTGTTCTTCGCAGCGCCGTTATACCGCATGAACCTGCTTACTATAGGTGACTTCTACAAGAAGAAATACGGGCGCAGCGTCGAGGTGCTGACGACCATCGCCATCGTGATTTCCTACCTGGGTTGGGTTGGGGCACAGATCACCGCGCTGGGGCTAGTGTTCAACGTGGTGTCCGGCGGCGAGATCAGCAAGGTGGCCGGCATGTGGATAGGCTCCAGCACCATCCTGATCTATACCTTTTTCGGCGGCATGTGGGCGGTGGCGATCACCGATTTCCTGCAGATGATCATCATCGTGGTCGGCATGCTGTTCATTGGCTATGAGATCAGCGGCGAGGTTGGCGGGGTCGGTGTGGTGGTGGAGCATGCAAGGCAGGCCGGCAAGTTCGAATTCTGGCCTGCGCCGGATGCCAAGGAGGTCATCGGTTTCCTTGCCGCTTGGGTGACGATGATGCTGGGATCGATACCGCAGCAGGACGTATTCCAGCGTGTGCAGTCGTCGAGGACCGAGAATATTGCGATCTGGGGTTCGGTGACCGGCGGCGTGCTGTATTTTCTATTTGCCTTCGTGCCGATGTTCCTCGCCTATTCGGCGACACTGATCGATCCAGAGATGGTGAAGGGATTGATCGACAGCGATCCGCAGATGATCCTGCCGCGCCTGATTCTGCGTCCCGAGGTGCACCTGTTCTTCCAGGTGATGTTCTTCGGAGCGCTGCTCTCCGCGATCAAGAGCTGCGCATCAGCAACGCTGCTGGCGCCCTCGGTTACGTTCACCGAGAATATTCTCAAGCCCGCGCTGGGAAACAGGCTTTCCGACCACAAGATGCTGCGCACGATGCGCATCGTGACATTGTCTTTCACGGTCTTGGTCACGCTTTACGCGCTTAATTCCGATGTCGGGATATTCCAGATGGTCGAGAATGCCTACCAGGTCACCCTAGTGATGGCTTTCGTGCCGCTCGCGGCCGGAGTGTACTGGAAGCGCTCTACCAACCAGGGCGCGCTCATATCCATCTTTTGCGGATTGGCGGTCTGGCTGGGCATCGCCATATTCGGGCCGGAGGATCCTTTCATTCCCGCGCACTTTGCCGGCATGCTCGCCAGCCTTACCGGGATGGTGATCGGGTCTCTGCTGCCCAGCTATATTGCAAAGCCACTGCCGCATGAACCAGAACATGCCCATGTGCATCACCTGGCCGCCCGCCATACGGGCCATGTTGCGGAAGAGCCGCATCATCACCCGCATCACTGACTTCTATGGCAAGTGTCATCTTCCTGTCACAATTTGTTCATATTCTCGCAACCCTGAATCGGTATTTGAATTTGAAGAAGGGAACAAACGATGAACGCGAAGATTTTGATAGTGGAAGACGAACCGGCGATCCAGGAATTGCTGGCATTCAACGTGATGCAGGCGGGCTTTCAGGCGTTGCGCGCCGAAGATGCGGATAGCGCATGGCGGCAGATCCGCGGCTCCGCGCCGGATCTGATCTTGCTGGACTGGATGCTGCCGAACACCAGCGGGGTGGTGTTGGCAAAACAGTTGCGATCCGATGCGCGTACCAAGGACATCCCGATCATCATGCTGACGGCGCGCGGCGAAGAGCGCGACAAGATCCTGGGATTGGAGTCCGGGGCCGACGATTACATCACCAAGCCATTTTCACCGCGCGAATTGATGGCGCGCATACGCGCGGTGCTGCGCCGCCACATCCCCGCCATGCCGGACGAAGCGGTGGCCGCGGGGGGATTGGAACTGTCTCCGGCATCTCATCGCGTGATGGCAAACGGCAAGGCGATTGAACTCGGGCCGACGGAGTTTCGCCTGCTGCATTTCTTCATGACCCACGCCGAGCGGGTGTATAGCCGCGCACAATTGCTCGACCAGGTATGGGGCACGCAGGTGTTTGTCGAGGAGCGCACGGTGGATGTGCATATTCGCCGGTTGCGCGCCGCGCTGGAGCCGGTCGCAATGGACACTGTGATACAAACGGTGCGCGGCAGCGGTTACCGCTTTTCGATCATCTAGGATATAACCTTGCAAGAGTTTTGGCTTCGAGTAAGCATGCCGGTCTGGGTCAGCGTGCTGGCCGCTTTGTTGATCTGGGGCTGGTTCTCCTCCACCATCGCATTATTGTTCATGTTGGCCGTGCTGCTGACCGTGATGGCATACCGCGCGCGCCAATTGTTCAAGCTTGGACAATGGCTGGGGGACGCGCGCATTGAAACGATTCCCGAGGCGGGCGGTATCTGGGAAGATGTCTTTTCTCGTCTCTATAAGATGGTCAAGCAGCATAACCAGACCAAGCAGGAATTGGCCGCCGAGTTGCAACACATCGAACTGGCCACCTCGGCGCTGCCGGAGGGCGTGGCGATCCTGAATGCGGCGAACCGCATCGAGTGGTGCAACCCGCTTGCCCAGCAGCTCTTCGATCTCGATCCCGAGCAGGACATCATGCAGGACATCACCTACCTGGTGCGCCAGCCCGAATTCGTCGCCTACCTGCACGAATCGAACTTCAATGTGCCGTTGATCATGCGCCCCGCCCGCCATGACGAGATGGTTCTATCCATCAAGCTGATTCCATACGGAGACGAAAAACGCCTGCTGATCATTCGCGACATCACCCAGTTCGAGCGCGTGGAAGCCATGCGCCGCGATTTCGTCGCCAATGTGTCGCATGAAATGCGCACACCGCTGACCGTGGTGAGCGGGTTCCTCGAGAATCTCCAGGACATGCCCGACCTCAATAGCGACAGTTCGCGCCGTGCCTTGCATCTGATGGCCGAACAAACCCGGCGGATGGACAATCTGGTCGCGGATCTGTTGACGCTGTCGCGGCTGGAAAACGAACAAAGTCCGCTGCGCGAAGAAACCGTGGATATCAAGCATTTGCTCAACGAGGTTATACAGGATGGGAAACTGCTGAGCGGCGGACGGCACCCGCTGCAGATGGAGATAGACAGCACGGCCAACCTGTTCGGCAACCGCGATGAACTGCAAAGCGCGTTCGGCAATCTGCTCAGCAATGCGATCCGCTATACGCCGGAGGGCGGCGCGATCGTGCTGCGCTGGTTCGAGCGCGATGGCCAACCGGTGTTTTCCGTTCAAGACAGCGGTATCGGGATTGCCGCACAACACATCCCCCGGCTCACCGAGCGGTTCTACCGGGTGGATCGCAGCCGCTCGCGGGAAACGGGAGGAACCGGTCTGGGCCTGGCGATTGTCAAGCATATCGCGATGCGCCATCAGGCCAAACTTGAAATCACGAGCGAAGAAGGGAAGGGCAGCACCTTCTCGCTGCTGTTCCCGGCCAAGCGCGCACTGTACTAGCGCGTTGCAAGATTGCAGACCTTGGGGTGGCGGCAAACCGCCAGCGATTGGTTTCTACTGCGGATGAGAGGCTTGTTCAACCGGGCAATTTTGAACAGATGCTTTCCGCCAGGGGTGTTTGCCAGTCCGGCGGGAATGTGGATGTGCCTGTGCGTTGCGCCGTGCCCCAGATCGGCTGCGGAAAATGCTTGTCGTGCTTGAAGCGCGGAATGACATGCCAGTGAAGATGCGGCGTCATATTGCCGAGGCTGGCGAGATTGATCTTGTCGGGGCATATCACTTCACGTACCGCCGTTTCCACCGCAAATACCATGGCCATGAAATGTTCGCGTTCAGAAGCGGACAAATCGGTCATCTCTTTGACGTGCTGCTTCCAGATCACGCGGCAGTAGCCGGGGTAGTCGGCATCCGCGACCAGCACCACGCGGCAGGTAGCGTCCTGCCAGATCAGTGTGCCGCCAACGCCATCGCACAACTCGCAATCCGTATTATTCTTCATGCATAGGCTTTCGTCGTCCTTACAGCAGTACCCGCTCGATCCCGCCGTTGTTTGCCCTTGCGACATAGTCCTGCAGCCAGTTGTCGCCGAGCAGGTGTTTGGCCATTTCCACCACGATGTAATCCGCGGTGGTACTGCTGTCGTCGTTGTAGCGCGACAGCCCCTGCTGGCAGGAAGGACACGAAGTCAGCACCTTCACTGAGCCGTTGAAACCATCTGCCCGCAATGCCTCGGCACCCTTGCGCATCTCCTCTTCCTTGCGGAAGCGCACCTGTGTCGCGATATGCGGCAGCGTCACTCCGAATGTGCCGGCTTCGCCGCAGCAGCGTTCATTGAGCCGCACCTCCGTGCCCATCAATTCGTTGACTACCGTGACCGGCTGGTAAGTCTTCATCGGGGAGTGGCAGGGGTCGTGATACATGTACCGCACCCCGCTTGCACCTTGCACCTTGACCCCTTTCTCCAAAAGGTATTCGTGTATGTCGAGCAGCCGGCAACCCGGGAAGATCTTGTCGAACTGGTATTTCTGCAACTGGTCCATGCAGGTCCCGCAAGACACGATCACGGTCTTGATGTCGAGATAGTTCAGCGTGTTCGCGACGCGGTGGAACAGCACGCGATTATCGGTGGTGATCTGGTTGGCCTTGTCGGCCTGCCCCGAGGCATTCTGCGGATAGCCGCAGCACAGATAACCCGGCGGCAGCACCGTGATCGCCCCGGTCTCGTACAACATCGCCTGCGTCGCTAGACCGACCTGTCCGAACAGGCGTTCCGACCCGCAGCCGGGGAAATAGAACACCGCTTCGCTGTCCTCGCCGGCCCTGTTCGGGTTGCGAATGATCGGCACGATGCTGTTGTCCTCGATGTCGAGCAACGCGCGAGAGGTCTTCTTGGGCAGATTGCCCGGCATCGGTTTGTTGAAGAAGTGGATCACTTGCGCTTTCAGCGGCGCGCCTCCGACTGTGGCAGGCGGTTGTTTCGTCTGTCCTTTCAGCAGGCCGAAGCGCTTGGCCAATCGATAACCGATGCGTTGCGCCTTGTAGCCCCACTCTATCATCACCTTGCGCACCAGCTTGATGGTGGCCGGGTCGGTGGCGTTGAGGAACAGCATCGACGTCGTGGTGACGGGACTGAATTTTTTCTTGCCCTGCTTGCGCAGGAAGTTGCGCATCGCGACCGACACATCGCCGAAGTCTATGTCCACCGGGCAGGGATTTAGGCACTTGTGGCATATCGTGCAATGATCGGCCACGTCCGAGAATTCATCAAAGTGCCGGATCGAAACGCCGCGCCGGGTCTGTTCTTCATACAGGAACGCCTCGATCAGCAGCGATGCGCCGAGGATCTTGTTGCGCGGCGAATACAGCAGATTGGCGCGCGGCACATGCGTGGTGCAAACCGGCTTGCATTTTCCGCAACGCAGGCAGTCCTTGATCGAATCGGATATTTCGCCCAGTTCGCTCTTCTCGAGGATCAGGCTTTCCAGTTCCATCAAATTGAAGCTCGGCGTATAGGCGCGCTCCAGATTGCCGCCGGTCAGCAGCTTGCCCTTGTTGAACCGGCCTTCGGGGTCGATCCGGTTTTTGTATGCGGTGAACGCCGCGATCTCGCCGGCTTCGAGAAAATCGAATTTGGTGATGCCGATACCGTGCTCGCCGGAGATCACACCGCCCAGGTCCTTGGCCAGTCGCATGATGCGCCCGACAGCGCCATTGGCCTGTTGCAGCATTCCGTAATTGTCCGAATTCACCGGTATGTTGGTATGCACGTTGCCGTCCCCGGCATGCATGTGCAGCGCGATGAAGACGCGGCTCTTCAACACGCTCTGGTGGATGCCATTGCATTGATCCAGTATCAGCTGATAGGTGCCGCCGCTGAATATCTTGCGCAACGGTTCGCGTATCTCCTGTTTCCATGAGGCGCGCAGCATATGCCGCTGTATCGCGTCAAACACCGACAATCCTGCAAAATCTGCTGCGCGACCGGATCGCATCGTTGCACCAGAGGTACGCAATCCGCTATCCAGCAAACTGGATGCGGAGTTGTCAGCGCGGTGCTCGCCTCCTCGCCTATCGTCAAGATATGTCTCGGTCGCTGCGCTCCGGGCGCCTTGCACTCCGATCGTTCGCGACGATTTGTCAGGATTGCCGGATTGTAATGGGAATGGGCAGTCAGCCAGCGGCGCATCCAGATTGTCGTTCAGCCATTGCCAGCGATTGCGCACGTCGGTCAGCAGCTGTTTTGTTTCCTGCACGCGATTGCCCAGCAGCTCCTCGTCGCCAAGCTGTTTGTCATCCTGGTAATACAACGGCAATTCGCCCGCGAAGAATTCATCAAGCGCGTCCAGCAATCTGAGTTTGTTGTGCAGCGACAACTCGATATTGATGCGCTCGATGCCGTCGCAATAATCGCCCATGCGCGGCAGCGGGATCACCACGTCCTCGTTGATCTTGAACGCGTTGGTGTGTTTGGCGATCGCGGCGGTGCGCGCCCGGTCCAGCCAGAATTTCTTGCGCGCCTCGGCGGACACGGCGATGAAACCTTCGCCGCTGCGCAGATTGGCCAGGCGCACAATCTCGGATGCGGCTCTTGCCGCCGCGTCCGCATCGTCGCTGACCACATCGGCGACCAGCACCATCTTGGGACGGGTCCCGCGCTTCGATTTGGTGGCATAACCCACCGCCTTGAGATAGCGCTCGTCGAGATGTTCCAGCCCCGCCAGCAGCGCATCGGGATGCGCATCCATATAGGATTTGATTTCGACAATCGCTGGCACCGCCTCGCGCACCTGACCGAAGAATTCCAGGCACACGGTGCGCGTATGCTTGTGCGCGTGGTGCAGGATGAAGCGCGCCGAGGTGATGATGCCGTCGCAGCCTTCCTTCTGGATGCCGGGCAGGCCGGACAAAAACTTGTCGGTCACGTCCTTGCCCAAGCCGGTCTTGCGGAACGCGCTGCCCGGTATCGTGAGCGTTTCCGGCGTGCCGTGAGCGGTACTGCCGTCCGCTTCGAAGCGGCTGATGCGGAAAGTTGCACTTTCCGCGTCGTGGATCTTGCCAAGGTTGTGGTCCAGCCGTTCGATGTTCATCCAAAGCCCGTCCGGCGTGACCATGCGCCACGAGGCCAGGTTGTCCAGCGCGGTTCCCCACAGCACCGCCTTCTTGCCGCCGGCGTTCATCGCCACGTTGCCGCCGATGCAGGACGCATCGGCCGAGGTCGGATCGACCGCGAATACCAGGCCGCTGTCGTCCGCGGCTTCCATCACTCTTCGTGTCACCACCCCAGCGCCGCAATGGATGGTCGCGCAGGGTTCTTTCAGGCCCGGCAGCACGAGTCGTTCAACCGGTGAGATCGTGTCGAGTTTTTCGGTGTTGATCACCGCCGAGTATCTGTCCAGCGGAACCGCTCCGCCGGTATAGCCGGTGCCGCCGCCGCGCGGAATGATGGTGAGCTTGAGCGCGATACAGGCGCGCACCAGCTCGGCGATCTCTTCCTCGGTATCGGGATTCAGCACCACGAACGGATATTCCACGCGCCAGTCGGTGGCGTCCGTGACATGGGACACCCGTGCCAGTCCATCGAACTGGATATTGTCGCGGCGGGTGATGCGGCTCAACTCGCGCAGCGCGCGTTTGCGGAGTTGCAAAGTCTGTTCGAATTCGCCGGAGAATCGATCGACCGCAGCCCTGGCCAGTTCCAGCAGGCGTTTCACGATCGCGTTATCCTGGCGCCGCGCATCGATCGCATTGAGTCTGTGGTGCAGCGCGCCGATCAAAGCCTCGCGGCGCTTGCGGTTGCCGAGCAGGTCATCCTGCAGGTAAGGATTGCGCGACACCACCCAGATATCGCCCAGCACTTCGTACAGCATCTGCGCGGAACGGCCGGTGCGGCGTTCCGCGCGCAATGTGTTGATGATGTCCCACGCCTCGCGCCCGAGTATGCGCAATACGATCTCGCGGTCGGAAAACGAAGTGTAGTTGTAGGGAATTTCGCGTAAACGTGAAGACATGGCGTTCTCTGGCTCAACAAGCTGCGCATTTTACCCGAATGCAAAGGGGTACTCGACCCAGTTTAGGATATGGCTAAAATGCCGGACATGAACCATCCATCCGGCAACGCGAAAGCAAGGGTTTTCTTTGCCCTGTGGCCGACTGACGCGGAGCAGCGCCTGCTGGCTGGCTGGCAAAAACCGCTGCTGAAATTGTGCGGGGGACGGGCCATGCGCACCGGAACGTTGCACAACACATTGGTGTTCATCGGTGATGTCGAGCATTTCAGGCTGGAGGCATTGGAATTGGCTGCGCAGGAGGCGAGCGGCAAATCCTTTGAGTTATGTTTGGATACGGCGCACTACTGGGGGCATAACCATATCGTGTACGCCGCACCCAGCCATGTGCCGACACAACTTTTGCAACTGGTCGGCATACTGGAGCAACATTTGGCGACACATCGTTTCAAATTCGATCAGCGCGAATACCAGCCCCACGTCACACTGTTGCGCAATGCCCGCAGGACCGACGCACCAAAGGCAGGCAATCCGCAACCGGCCTCAGGCCGGGCGGAATTGACACCGCCATTGCCTTCGATGCCCCCGGTGTGTTGGCAAATGAAAGATTTCGCGCTAGTGCAATCTGGGCAGAAGAACGGACTCGCGAATTATCAGGTGCTTGCGAGGTTTCCATTGACGTAGGGTAGAATCGGCGCCTTTACGGAAAGCTGACCCATGAAGGCCCAATTCAAACAACTGACCCACTATGAACGCATCGGCGGCGCGGACTGGGTTCGCGCGCTGGTGGAGCGGTTCTATCAATTGATGGATGAATTGCCCGAGGCTTACGGCGTCCGCAAGCTGCACGCGCAGGACCTGCAGGGCGCGACAGAAAAATTGTACAAATTCCTGACCGGGTGGATGGGCGGGCCGCCGTTGTACGTGGATCAATACGGCCATCCGATGCTGCGCGCCCGCCATTTGCCCTTCCCCATTTCGTCCACCGAACGTGACCAATGGTTGCTGTGCATGAACCAGGCATTGAGCGAAGTGGTCGAAGATGTTGCCTTGCGGCAGGAACTATCCGCCGCATTCGGCAAGGTGGCGGACCATATGCGCAACCGGGAGTGACAAGCGTTGTAAATGAAGAATGAACTATTTGTTCATCAAGTCGCCCATCGTCAGTATGATTTTTCCCAGCATGTTGCCCTTCTCGATCAGGCGATGCGCTTCTGCGGCGTCTTTCAGTGGCAGCGCATAGGAGACCAGCACGCCGAGCTTCCCTGCCTCGACGAGTTTTGCGCCTTGTTCGAGTATCTTGCGCTGGCGAATGCGCTCTTCATGCAGCTTCATCACCTGTGGGGTGAGCATCAGCTCGTAGCATATCGACAGGTTGCGCAACCGCGCCAACTGGGTATTTTCCAGCGACATCGGGGTGGACAGCAGCGTGACGATCTTGCCGCCGATGCGCGCGACATTCATCGAGCGCAGGAAAATATCCCCGCCTATCGTGTCCAGCACCACGTCCACGCCTTTGTTGCCCGACCATTCCTCCACGTCCACCACGAAATCCATTTCCTTGTAGCGCACGATCTTGTCGGCTTCCAGCCCTTGCGCGAGTCCCTCCTTTTTGTCGTCGCTGACCGTGACCGCCACACGGGCACCGAGATGTTTGGCCAGTTGCACAGCGATATGGCCCACGCCGCCGGTACCGCCATGGATCAGGACGGTTTGTCCCGCTTGCAGATTTGCGCGTTCGATCAGCGCTTCCCAGGCCGTGATCAGCACCAGCGGCAATCCGGCGATGTCCTGCAGACCGACATTGGCCGGGGCAGCCGCGCAATATTCCTCGTGCACAGCGGCGTATTCCGCATAACAGCCCTGTTCGTCGCCGATGCCGCCATTGTAGAAAAAGACCTTGTTACCTTCCTTGAAACGCGTCACCGCGCTGCCGACTTTTTCAACGATGCCCGCGCCGTCGCAACCGAGTATCGCGGGGAGCTTGTCGGGATAGTAGGCCGGCTTGGCGCGCAATTTGGCATCCAGAGGGTTCACCCCGGCGGCGACCAGCTTGACGCGCAGATGGTGCGGCGAGATCAGCTCGGGTTTGTCGACATCGTACAGGCCCAGCACTTCGGGGCTGCCTGCGGTGATCATCAGAACGGCTTTCATTCATTGTCCCCTGCATATATTCCCTCCCACTTGAGGGGGAGGTCAGGGAGAGGGTGGAATCGGTGAATGTGTCCCTCTCCCCTTGCCCCTCTCCCGCAAGCGGGAGAGGGGTGTTGGTCGTGCTCGCTATGTTAAACTGCTATCCTCATTTGCGCATCATATTGGCAGTGTTGCCAATGGGTGCCTCTAGAATTCACTTTTGCGGGATGGCAGGCTGGACACGGCGATGCGAAGCATCTGGGGCGGGCAGGCCTGCTGCTCCGTGCTCCCGCACCGGAGGGCTGCGCCCCACCGTGTCGCGCGGGCAGCGCAAGGAGCTGCACAGCGAATGACGAAGCATATTGGATTGATAGATGAGGAATGAGCGAGCACGCGACGCCGCGATTCGCCCGGAAAATGAATTTATAGAGGTTCCCTTATGTCTGGAAACACACTCGGTACCTTGTTCACGGTGACTTCGTTCGGCGAGTCGCATGGTCCGGCGCTCGGCTGCGTGGTGGATGGTTGTCCGCCGGGCATGGCATTGAACGAAGCCGACATCCAGCATGACCTGGACCGGCGCAAGCCCGGCACCTCGCGCCATGTCACGCAGCGCCGCGAGTCGGACAAGGTGGAGATATTGTCCGGCGTGTTCGAGGGCAAGACCACCGGCACGCCGATCGCATTGCTGATCCGCAACGAGGACCAGCGCAGCAAGGATTACGGCAACATGGCCGAAACCTTCCGCCCCGGCCATGCCGACTACACCTATTTGCAGAAATACGGCCTGCGCGACCATCGCGGGGCGGGACGGGCGTCGGCGCGCGAGACCGCGGTACGGGTCGCGGCCGGCGCGATCGCGAAGAAATGGCTGAACGAGCGCCATGGTGTCGTGATCCGCGGCTGCCTGACGCAGATCGGCGAGATCGAGATCGCGTTCAAGAGCTGGGACGGGGTAAACGACAATCCGTTCTTTTCGCCGGATCCCGGCGTGGTGCAGCCGCTCGAAGACTACATGGACGCGCTGCGCAAGTCGGGCGATTCGATCGGCGCCAAACTGATGGTGGTGGCCGAGAATGTGCCGGTGGGCTGGGGCGAGCCGGTGTATGACCGGCTCGATGCCGAGATCGCCTATGCGCTGATGAGCATCAACGCGGTGAAGGGCGTCGAGATCGGCGCGGGCTTTGCCAGCGTGACGCAGCATGGCAGCCAGCACGGCGACGAGATGACCCCGCAGGGTTTTCTTTCCAACAATGCCGGCGGCATCCTCGGCGGCATCTCGACCGGGCAGGACATTGTCGCGCATCTCGCGGTCAAGCCCACTTCCAGTATCCGCATTCCGCGCCGCTCGATCAACAAGCAGGGCGAAGCGGTGACGGTCGAGACGCACGGCCGCCATGATCCCTGCGTCGGCATCCGCGCGACGCCGATCGCAGAGGCGATGCTGGCGCTGGTGCTGATGGACCATGCGCTGCGGCACAGGGCGCAGAATGCGGATGTGGTGTGTACGACGCCGAAGTTGCGATAGGAGTTATCAGCGTTTCAAAAGGATCACCTATGTCTAATCAAACCAGAATCCTATATTTAACTTTCGATAACGTTGCTGTAACTGTTAATCCAAACCAAACAGTCGGGCTATTTTTTGAAGCACCATCTGCCGAAACAGGGCTCGCACCTGGTCTGGTTCCAGGCGTTGAGCTGTCTCCCACAGAGGCTCGCCATCTGGCCCACACTCTACTAACAAGGGCTGACGAGGTTGACAATGAATCCTCTCAACCCTGGAATTAAACTTGTGCTTCAGAAAAGGATATTTAGGCGCGAGTGCGCGGTGTTCCATTTCCAATTTTGATGCGAGGTAAGTCATGAGATATTTCCTTTCTATATGTGCTGCAATTTTAGGCGGCTGTGTAAGTACCAATGACGTTGACGTAACCAAGTCGGAACCTGTTTGTGCTCGCCAATGCACTACGAGCTACTCTGCTTGCGTTTCTGCGCCAGCGGTCGGAACTCCCACGGCACTTTTCTATCAGTGCAAGGAAGCGCTGAAACTTTGCATTCAAACCTGCCCGCCAAAACCATGAAGAAAACTCCTAACCTTTCAGTCGAGAGCGACGCTAAAGCGGAGCGCGCCTCGTTTCTACGTTAGACAAACATAAGTTCCCTCACTGTCTGACTTTTCATCTGAGGTTGCGGTCACATGAAAACAAAATTATTTCCTGTCGGCACTTCAATCCTTGCAATCAAAAACGTTGGTCCAGTACACGACGGGCAACCAGGTATTGTCACGGGAGTTGTAGAAGTACCTTTTTTCTTTTGGAAGCGCCCAATGTATCTCTGTACATTTTTTGGCAACATAAAGGTTGCTACGAAGCCAAATGAAGTTACAGAGTTTAATCACGGCCAGTCACGAGACCAGTTGGAAAAACCAGAAGATAATAGCGTTTCAGTGGCGAAACAATTACAAAGGATTAGGCCGCTCAAAAATTAGCCTCGTATGGCACTATGAGCTAAATGCAAAACCGCCGGGGGTTGCCCGGCAACAAGTTACTTTC
>DATKAK010000139.1:0-3570 GCA_035498295.1 Gallionella sp.
ACAGTTTCGCCTCTGCCGAACCATTTTCCGGATGCCAGTGATAACGCCATTTTACCAGAGGTGGCATGGACAACAGGATAGACTCGGTGCGCCCGTTGGTTTGCAAACCGAATATGGTGCCTCGATCGATCACCAGATTGAATTCCACGTAGCGGCCGCGCCGGTACAACTGGAAGTCTCGCTCACGCTCGCCGTAGGGCATATCCTTGCGCCTCTCGAGTATCGGCACAAAGGCCGAAAGGAAATGGTCGCCGACGCTTTGCTGAATGCCGAACGCGGTGTCGAAATCCGGCACGCTGAGATCGTCGAAGAAGATCCCGCCGATGCCGCGCGGCTCGTTGCGGTGCGGGATGAAGAAATATTCGTCGCACCATTTTTTGTATTTTGGGTACAGGTCAGCCCCGAATGGAGCGAGTGCATTCTTGCATGCCTGGTGGAAGTGCACCGCATCTTCCGCGAAACCGTAATACGGCGTCAGGTCCATGCTGCCGCCGAACCAGAACACCGGCGCTTCGCCATCCTTCGTCGCGACGAACATGCGCGCGTTCATGTGTGTGGTGGGCGCGTACGGGTTGCGCGGGTGCATTACCAGCGACACGCCCATTGCCTCCCAGCGGCGGCCGGCCAGTTCCGGGCGGTGCGCAGTCGCGGACACGGGCATCCTGTCGCCTTTCATATGCGAAAACGCCACGCCGCCGCGCTCCAGCACATTGCCTTCCTCGAGGATGCAGCTCATGCCGTCGCCCTCGGGCCTGCCCCAGCCGTCGCGCTTGAATTTCTTGCCGTCAACCTGTTCCAGGCGCTCGACGACGAGTTCCTGCAGTTCGACCAGATACTCTCTTACGGATGTGGAATCGAAACCGCTCATGCTTACTCCGATCGCTGTTTAACTGCGGACGATTCTACCATCAGCCCAGACGAGGATGCGGGAAGGTCTCCTGCGCTTGCCCACGCGTCCCGGCAATACCAGCACCTGGTTGCCGAACAGGCGCACACAGTCAGCGTAGGTTTTGGCGGGCCGCTGCCCGCTGCGGTTGGCGCTGGTTGAGATTAGTGCGCTGCCTGCGCTGCGGCAGAGGTTTTTTGCGAACGGGTGCGCGGTCAGCCGCACCGCCAGCGTGTCGTGCGCGCCGCGCAGCCAGCGTGGGCAGGAAGGCTTCACCGGCATCAAATAGGTGATCGCCTGCGTGCCGGCGTCTTTCAATCTTTGCTGTTGTTCCAAAGTGAGCGGTTGCAGGTAGCGCGCCACCTGATGGTAGTCCGATGCAATGAGTATCAGTCCCTTTCGCTGAGGGCGCTGCTTAAGCTTGAGGATGCGTCGCACCGCGCGGCGGTTATCCGGATCGCAACCCAGGCCGTAGCAGGATTCGGTGGGATAGGCGATCAGACCGCCGCGTTTGAGGTGGGCGCCAAGCTGAGGGGATGAGAATGATATTCGTTGCACTCACCGCCTCCAAAAATTCGAACCTCTAAGCCAGACCAGGCGCGCGAGCATAATCGAAGCGCTGCATATGCGGGTATATGTAAGCAAGATTTTGCGAGCGCGACAACGTATGGCGGCGAGGTTTGGATTCTTATTTGCGGTTGATCGCACGATAGCCGATGTCGCGGCGCATCTGGCAACCGTCGAAATGGATTTGGTCGGCGATCTCGTAGGCACGTTTCTGAGCCGCTTTGACCATCGTGCCCAATGCGGTCACGCACAGCACGCGGCCGCCGCTGGTGACGACTTTGCCGTCCCGCAACTCGGTTCCGGCATGGAAGACGTGGGCATCCTCCAGCTTTCCGGCGGCTTTGTTGTCGGGCAAGCCGGTGATGACATCGCCCTTGCGCGGTGCATCGGGATAATTGGCGGCGGCCATCACCACGCCGAGTGCGGTGCGCCGGTCCCATTCCGCTTCCACCCGATTCAGCGTGCCGCTGATGGCATGCTCGACAATGACCGAAAGATCGCTCTTCAGGCGCAACAGGATGGGCTGGGTTTCCGGGTCGCCCATGCGGCAGTTGAATTCCAGCACTTTGGCATTGCCCTGTGCATCTATCATCAGCCCGGCATAAAGAAAACCGGTGTAGGGGATGCCTTCCTGTTGCATGCCGCGAACGACCGGCTGGATCACCTCGCGCATCACGCGTGCATGGAGTTGCGGCGTGACTACGGGTGCCGGGGAGTACGCGCCCATGCCGCCGGTGTTGGGGCCTTTGTCCCCGTCCAGTAAACGCTTGTGGTCCTGGCTGGTTGCCATTGCCAGCACATGCATGCCATCCACCATGACGATGAAGCTGGCTTCTTCACCGGAAAGAAATTCCTCGATAACGACTCGTGCACCGGCCCTTCGACCAGGCTCAGGACAGGCATCGCCCAGTTTATTATCGGACAGCATCATGTCGATCGCGGCATATGCTTCCTGCTTGCTCGTCGCCACCACTACGCCCTTGCCTGCCGCGAGACCATCTGCCTTGACCACGATCGGGGTGCCATGTTTTTCGACAAAGGCGCGCGCAGCCGTGACGTCGCTGAAGGTTTCAAAGAAAGCTGTGGGGATGTTGTGCCGCACCATGAAACGTTTGGCGTAGTCTTTGGATGATTCAAGCTGGGCCGCAGCCTTGGTCGGCCCGAAAATCTTCAATCCGGCGGCGCGGAAGTCGTCAACGATCCCGGCCGCCAACGGCGCTTCCGGACCGACAACAGTCATGTAGATGTCTTCTTGTTGCGCGAACGCGATCAGGTCGGGAATGGCGGTAATCGCGACATTCTCCATGCCGTCTTCCAGGTCGGTGCCTGCATTTCCCGGCGCTACATACACCTTTTGGACCTTGGCACCTTGCGCAAGTCTCCAGGCCATCGCGTGTTCGCGCCCGCCGGACCCGATTACCAGAATTTTCATTTCAACCCCTTTGCCACCGAGATCACGGAGTTCACAGAGAGGCAAGCCGGTTTTCTCTGTGTCCTCTGCGGCTGATGTTCTTAATGCCTAAAGTGACGGAAACCTGTGAAGACCATGGCGAGGCCGTGCTCGTTCGCTGCTGCGATCACTTCTTCGTCGCGCATCGAACCGCCGGGCTGGATCACCGCTTTTGCGCCTGCAGCGGCCAGCACATCGATGCCGTCACGGAATGGAAAGAATGCATCTGACGCGACTACCGATCCTTGAAGCGACAACCCGGCGTTCTGCGCCTTGATGCTTGCGATGCGCGTGCTGTCGACGCGGCTCATCTGTCCCGCGCCCACGCCCAGCGTCCGGCCGTCTTTGCAAAATACGATTGCGTTGGATTTTACATATTTTGCGACGCGCCAGGCAAACAGCAGGTCTCGCAGTTGCTCCTTGTTCGGCGGCGATTTGCTGACCACTTTGAGTTGCGATTCCCGCACATTCAGCGAATCCGGCGATTGCACCAGCAGGCCGCCGCTGACGCGCTTGAAATCATAACGGTTGTGCGAGTGGGAAAGCGGCACCGTGAGCACGCGCACGTTCTGTTTGGCCGCGGTGACCTTCAGCGCCGCCTCGGATGCGGAAGGGGCGATGATGAGTTCGACGAACTGGTTGGCGGTGATCTGTGCCGCGCTGTCGG
>DATKAK010000140.1:0-23087 GCA_035498295.1 Gallionella sp.
AGCAGCGGAATCTCGGCGCCCCTCCGAGCTTGCAGTTCGCGCAGGCAACGATGCCGGCGCCCAGAAGACCCTCGCTCTTGTATTACGGATTGCTTGCGGTGGTGTTGCTAGGTTTCGGGGTCGCGATCGGTTTGCTTCGTCCGTGGCAAGCGGAGCAGATACCTGTAGGAACCGAGCCCGTTGCACAAGTCTCGCCGGTCAAGATTACACCACAGGGCGTACCGTCAAACATGGCGCCGTCACCCGACGTGACCGGCAATACTGCACATAAAATCGCGGCGGCACCCGTCCAGCACACGCCTACTCATGCCGCCACGAATGCACAGGAACAGCAGGAAGCGGTACCCTTCGATGAGTTGCCTGCCCCGATACAGCGGGAGATTCCTGAGATGAAGGTTCAGCTCCACGCCTATTCGAGCAACCCGGGCGAGCGTCTTGTCTATATCAATGGCAACAGGTTGCGAGAAGGCGATGCCATGACGCCGGGACTCAGGCTGCAAGAGATCACCCCGGACGGCATGATATTCAGCTATAAGGGGTTTCGATTCAAGCGCGGCATTCATTAGTGGCGGTGCCCCAGCGGCGATTGGCGCGTTCAACCTGGAATCGGTCGTTTCACTCCAAACGCGTCGCAATCACTTCGAGGATTTGGCCTGGTGAAGCCGTGACATACATGAGCAGTTAAACGGGCGTAAATCAGAACTCGGAAGCCATGCATTACACCGTTCTTTCATTCCGCGAGCGGGCCGCCTGCGTGCGGATGGGCATATTCTGATTACTTCTTGTTGATCTTGGGTGTATTCTGCCAAGCGCCAAGGGAGGCAGACTTAGGGGGAGCAATGCGTAAATCAATTCTGATTGTGCTTGCGGTGCTGTCTGCTTGCGCAACAAATGACATTCGCAACAGACCTCCTTCGTTTGAACTGACAAGCAGTGTTTCAGCCCATAGAGTTGCAACCTGCATTGTCGGCCGATGGACGGATGCGAAAGCGCATGAGACAGAATGGGGTTTGCCCACAGACTATCCGATCAGCATGAGGAAGATAGCGGGGGGATATTCGGTATCTGCGATTGCGAATAATTTATCCGGCACCTCGAAAGGTGTGATTGCAGACATAGAGGACACTGCACACGGATCCGCGATACGATACTTCAAAAGCGGCATGGGTTCTGCAGATCCTTTCGAGAACGCAGTGAGGGAGTGCCAGTGACCGTGGATTCCCGGTGCTTTCGAACGATGACCCGGGCTGCCATGCGCATGCCGCGGATCACCGTTGCGCCACGACCCTGACAAGTTCCGCCTTTGGCCGTATGCGTTTTTGGCCAAGTTCGATGCGAAGTCCCGTTCATATCAGGCGTGGCCAGGCAGCGGAAAACAAAATTGCCCTTCTGCCAGATCAGTTCTTGGATGACGGGAACATCTTGGCGTTCTTCATGGTCTTGAGCTTGTTTTCCACGCGCTTCACCCCGGGAACATGGCCCACGACTTCGGCCGTATCGTGACGCTCCTCTGTGCTGGCGGTAATTCCAGTCAGCGTCACTTTGCCATCGTCGGCACTGATCGCGACCTTGACATCGGCGGTCTTGGAGCTGGCGCGCAAGGCAGCGCGCACGTGATACTCGAGCGTCAGGTTGGCGAGTTTGGCGTGCGATTCCGGCGTCTCGTTGAATTCGGGGCGAGTCAGCAGTTCCTTGATCATCTCGACGCAGGTATCCACCGACAGGCGCTCGGTGTTGAGCGTGAGATCGTATTGCATGGGCTCGCCCCAGGCGACGCCGAACTGGTGCTGCATGTTGGCGCGGTGCGCCAGGTCGCTGTGACGGATCTCCTCGGCCACCATATCCTCGTCGTCGGTGTCGAGCGTATGCATCATCCACTTGAGGCGCGCGGCGAACGGCGCGCCGATGCGCACGCACGGGATATGAGGGATCGGGCGCAGAACGTGCGTGGCGCCCCAGCCGCGTATGATGACGTTGCCCTTCGCCGCCAGCGCGAGTATCTCTTCGGATTTGAACAGCGCCAGGTTGGCCTCGTCGGTGCCCCATCGTTCGAGCAATCCGGCCTTGCCCTCGAGGAAGCGCTGCAGCGCGCTCTTGCGCAGATGCATCTTCTCGGCCACGTGATCGATGATCTCGTGGCGCACGATCTCCAGGCCCAGTTCTTCGGCGAGTTTCTCGGCGACTAACTTTCCCCGGGAACCCATTTCCTGATTCATGGCGATCACTGGCATAAGATTCTCCTTCCCTATTCCACCGGACGCTGCGCGTCCAGATCGTTGCTGCCGCGGCGCATCCGATGCAGTATTTCCGAGATCACCGGCCAGAACAGCATCAGCATGGCCAGGCCGGAAATGCTTCCGACCAGTCCGTTCGACCAGAATATCGAGACCTCGCCGTGCGACAGCAGCATCGACTGGCGGAAAGAGCTTTCCGCCATGTCACCCAGCACCAGCGCCAGCACCAGCGGCGCCAGCGGATAATCCAGTTTCTTGAACAGATAGCCCACGACGCCGAACACCATCATCATCACGACATCCATCATCGCGTTGTTCACGGTGTAGGCACCGATCGCGCAGATCACGACGATGACCGGGGCGATGATGGAAAACGGGATGCGCAGGATCCCCGCCCACCAGGGCACGGTGGTCAGCACGATCAACAGGCCGACGACATTGCCGATATACATGCTCGCGATCAGGCCCCACACGAACTCCTTCTGTTCCACGAACAGCAGCGGCCCGGGCTGCAGGCCCCAGATCAGCAGGCCGCCCAGCAGCACCGCCGCGGTCGGGGAGCCCGGAATGCCGAGCGTCAGCATCGGCAGCAGCGCGCTGGTGCCGGCGGCGTGCGCGGCGGTTTCCGGCGCGATCACGCCCTCGATCTCTCCGGTGCCGAATTTTTCTCCGGTCCCGGAGAAACGCTTGGCGATGCCGTAACTCATGAACGATGCCGGCGTCGCGCCGCCCGGCGTGATCCCCATCCAGCATCCAATCAGCGTTGCGCGCAGCGCCGTGAGCCAGTATTTAGGCATCGTCTTCCAGGTGTGCCAGACCACGCGCGGGTTGATGCGCGCATGCACGCCCTTGAACGCCAGCCCCTCTTCCATCGTCAGCAGGATCTCGCCGATGCCGAACAGACCGATGACCGCGATCAGGAAGTTGAATCCGCGCAGCAGCTGGGTAGTACCGAAGGTCATGCGCAGCGTGCCGGTCACGGAATCGAGTCCGACCGCGGCGAGCGCAAAACCGAGCATCATGGCGGCAATGGTCTTGGCGGGATGGCCCTTGCCGAGGCCGACGAAGCTGCAGAACGTGAGCAGTTGCACGGCGAAGAATTCGGGCGGCCCGAACTTCAACGAGAATTTCGCCACCAGCGGCGCGAGGAACGTGATCATGATCACCGCCGCCAGCGCGCCGACGAACGAGGACGTGAACGCCGCGGTCAATGCCTCTCCGGAACGGCCGGCCTTGGCCATCGGATGGCCGTCGAAGGTCGTCGCCACCGACCACGGCTCGCCCGGGATATTGAACAGGATGGACGTGATCGCGCCGCCGAACAGCGCGCCCCAGTAGATGCAGGACAGCATGATGATGGCGCTGGTCGGCGGCATCGTGAACGTGAGCGGCAACAGGATCGCCACGCCGTTGGCACCGCCGAGTCCGGGCAGGACGCCGATGAGCACGCCCAGCAGGATGCCGATCAGCATGTACAGCAGATTGTGATACGTGAGCGCGACGCTGAAGCCGTGCATCAGGCTGTTGAAATCATCCACGCCTCGTTCCCCCTTTGCGGACCGCGGTCAGCTATCGCCGCGCACCCCGAATAAACCGTATATACGAATACCCCGTTAAAAATGTTATCGGCCTGTTGCGCACCGGCCCCACCTTCAGTAGCCGAACAGCGCTTCCAGCGGCCCCTTGGGCAGAGGCACCAGAAACCATAGCTCGAACAGCACGAACATGGACACCGGCACGACCAAGCTGACCGGAATGATCTTGATCCACGGGAACCGTCCATGCCAATACATGAACGCGCCGATGAACAGCGCGGACGCAACGTAGATGCCGATGAAATAGATGGCGATCACGTAGATCATGGACGGGGTAAAGACCGACATTACCATCCTGAGCTTCCTGCGGCTGACGAACACTCCCAGCTCCGAGCGCTTGGAAAACGCAGCCCGCAACAGAGACCAAGCGCTTGCGGCGCAGAGGATCAATCCGATATAGAAGGGAAAATAACCCGCCTGCGGGCCATCGTCGGCCCAACCGTACCCGACTCGCCGGCTGTCGAAGATCACCACCAGTCCGAGCCCGAACGTGATCGCGGAAACCGCAATCTCCACCGCCTTCGTGGAGACGCCGTGCCTTCTCCGGTCCACCTTCACCGGCACGCGGTGCTGCCTTCTTTCCGAGTATACGCCGCGCTGGCGTCTTTCTACTTTGACCTTCTTCGTGGCGACGCCGTGCTGTCTTCTATCTTCTTCGTGGTCGTGCATCCCCAACTCCTCAGTCTTGCATCCCGCGCCAAAATGCACCGGCAAAAAACAGGGTGAAGATCAGCATACGATCCTCACCCGGTTCTGCCGGTTCCAGAGACGCAACTGCCAAGCCCGGCTACTGCAAGCCTGTGCTACTTGGCGAGGAAGCCGGCATCCTTCATCAACTCCTTGTGCGTTTCCTCGGCCTTGGTCACCCAGTCAACGTATTCCTTGCCGCTCATGAAGCTCTGGTTGAACGCTCCGTTCTCCATGAAATCTTTCCATTCCGGCGTTTCGCGCACTTTCTTGAACAGGTTGACGTAAAAATCCACCTGGTCCTGGGTTACACCGCCGGGCATGAACACGCCGCGCAACATCAGGTAGTCCACTTTGACACCGGCTTCCGCGCAGGTCGGAATATCGGACCAGGACATGGTGTCGGTGACCTTTTCCTTGTACGGCATGCGCTGATCATCGAACACGCACAGCGGACGCAGCTTGCCGGCGCGCCAGTGGGCGACGGCCTCGATCGGATTGTTCACCGTGGAATTCACGTGATTGCCAACCAGTTGCACGGCAACGTCACCGCCTCCCTTGAAGGGTACATAGGTAAATTTCTTGCCGGTGAACTTGTCGAGGGCGACCGTGATGATCTGGTCTTCCTGTTTCGAGCCGGTGCCTGCCATGCTGAACTTGCCGTCATCGGCGGCCTTGATCGCCGCCAGATATTCCTGGGCGGTCTTGTACGGCTCATCGACGTTGACCCATAGCACGAATTCGTCGAGCGCGAGCATCGAAACGGGTGTCAGGTCCTTCCAGTTGAACGGTATACCGGTCGCCAAAGGTGTGGTGAAGAGGTTGCTCAGGGTGATGATGAGTTTGTTCGGGTCGCCCTTGCTGTCCTTGACGTAGAGGAAGCCCTCGCCGCCGGCGCCGCCCGACTTGTTGACGACCACGATCGGTTCCTTCATCAGGTTGTGCTTCGTGACGATGCCCTGGATCAGGCGCGCCATCTGGTCGGCGCCGCCGCCGGTTCCTGCGGGCACGACGAACTCAACCGGTTTGTCGGGTTGCCAGTCCGCCAGCACCGCTGCCGGAACCGACAATCCCAGAAGAGCCGCGGCAGCGGCAATTGTCCTGACAAATGTGTTACACAAAATGCTTGCAGTAGTGTGTTTCATAAAGCCTCCCAGTCCATTATGTATGTTGATCGTATCTTTATGTTATTTTTGCAGACGCTACTCGGCAAACATCCGCGGCAAAACAAGTTCCGAAGACGATCACCTAACGACAGGAACCCTTTTGACTCCAGGTTCTCCGGCGTTGTGGTTACACAGTTGAATTATTATTCTCGCTTGTCCTTGATCCCGGCATTCAATATTGCGGAAGCAGTCGCGAGAGGGAAGAATAGGAAATTCAACCATACAAGTCAAATTTAACTCGCGACCGAACCTTCATCGATCCGGTATTTTTCGTCCATGCGCCGTGCGGGATCCGCTTCGCGCCGGGCAAAGCGGACCGGGAGTATCTTTGCAAAGAATCAGAGACCATATTCACAACAATGTTCTACCCGAGTATTAATTGTCTCGGCAGCTCTGGGCAGTTTTATGTGAAAATATAAAATGTGAAATGGATTTACGCTGGCAAACAACAGGAGATGACAGCATGCTCGAACTCGATAATCACCCCTCCGGCCGCCACTTCCTGCATGTGCCCGGACCCAGTCCGGTGCCTGCGCGCATCCTCAGGGCGGTCAGCTATCCGGCCATCGACCATCGCGGCCCGGAGTTTGGCCGGCTGGGACTGAAAGTCCTGTCCGGCATCAAGCAGATCTTCAAGACCCAGCAACCGGTCATCATCTACTCGGCCTCCGGCACCGGCGCCTGGGAAGGCGCCCTGGTCAACACCCTGTCCCCCGGCGACCAGGTGCTGATGTTCGAGACCGGCCAGTTCGCCACGCTGTGGAAGAACCTGGCCCAGCGTCTTGGCTTCAAGCCCGAGTTTTTGGCTGCGCCCGGCAAGAAGGACTGGCGCTATGGTGTGGACGCCGCCATGATAGCAGAGCGCCTCAAGGCGGATACCAAGCATCAGATCAAGGCGGTCTGCGTGGTGCACAACGAGACCTCGACCGGCGTCATCTCCGACATGGCGGCGGTGCGCAAGGCGATCGATGCGGCCAAACATCCGGCCCTGCTGATGGTCGATACCGTCTCGGGCTTGGCCTCGGCCGATTACCGCCATGATGAATGGGGCATCGACGTGTCGATCTGCGGCTCGCAAAAAGGACTGATGCTGCCGCCCGGGCTGGGCTTCAACGCGATCTCCGCAAAGGCGCTGGCGGCGAGCAAGAGCGCAAGCTCGCCCAAGGCATTCCTGGCCTGGGACGACATCCTGGAAGCGAACAAGACCGGCTACTGGCCGACCACGCCGGCGATCAACCTGCTCTACGGCCTGCACGAGGCGATCGAGATGCTGATGAGCGAAGGCCTGGACAATGTTTTTGCGCGCCATCAACGCCTGGGCGCGGCTTGCCGCGCGGCCGTTGCCGCCTGGGGGCTGGAGACCCAATGCCAGGATCCGGCCGGCTATTCGCCGGTGGTGACCGCGGTGGTGACGCCGGAAGGCGTGGATGCGGACGCGCTGCGCAAGCTGATACTGGAGCGCTACAACCTTTCGCTGGGTACCGGGCTGGGCAAGGTCAAGGGGCGGGTGTTCCGGATCGGCCATCTGGGCGACTGCAACTCGCTTGCCCTGCTGGCGGCGATCAGCGGCTGCGAAATGGGCATGAAAGCATTCGGCATCAAGTTGAAGGGGAGCGGCGTGTCCGCCGCGATGGAGGTGTTGCAATAAGGAGAACCGCAACACAAAAATGAATTCGGCGCTTAAGCGCCCAATCCCAGCTTGGCAGCCAGGCCGATACGCTGCAATTTTCCCGTTGCACCCTTGGGGATCTCGGCCATGAACAGGATCTTTCTAGGGACCTTGAAATCCGCCAGCCTGGTCGCCGCGAATTCGCGCAATTCACGCTCGTTCAAACTTTTTCCTTCGCGCAGCACGACCGCAGCCGCGACCTCCTCGCCGAGTTTTTCGTGCGGCATCGCAAAGGTCACCACCTGCATCACGGCAGGATGGTCCATCAGCACCTCATCGACTTCCAGCGGCGATATCTTTTCGCCTCCCCGGTTGATGATCTCCTTCAAACGACCGGTCAATGTCAAATATCCGTCTCCCGTCAAAGATCCTTGGTCGCCGGTGCGGAACCAGCCGTTGACGAAGGCTTCCGCATTGGCTTTGGGATTGTTCTCGTAGCCCAGCGTAACGTTCTCGCCGCGTATCACGACTTCCCCGGTCATGCCGGGTTCAAGCAGCTTCCCGTCCTTGTCCATGATCGCCACTTCCGGACCGGCGGCGATGCCCACCGATCCAGGGATGCGCTTGCCGGGAGGCAGCGGGTTGCTCGCCATCTGGTGGGAGGCTTCGGTCATGCCATATGATTCGATCAAGGGTGCGTTGAACACTTTTTCAAGTTCCGCGATCACCTGTGTCGGCATCGACGAGGAAGATGAGCGGATGAAGCGCAACGGGCAGCTTTGGATGATATCCATGTTGCCCGAAGCCCGGGACAGGATCGTCTGGTGCATGGTCGGGACGGCGGTATACCAGGTCGGCTTGCATTCCTTCATCCATGCGAAGAATTTCAGCGCGTTGAAACCCGGTGTGCAGAAGATCTGGCTGCCGACCGCCATCGGCGCGAGCACGCCAGCGATCAAACCGTGGATGTGGAACAGCGGCATCACATGCAGCTCGCGGTCTTCCTGCTGGAGCCTGAGTGTCGCGCTGATGTTGCGCGCGGACGCGCATACGTTCTTGTGCGTGAGCGGCACGATCTTGGGGCGCGAGGTCGTGCCGGAGGTATGCAGGATCAGCGCGATGTCGTCGGTCTGCGCCAGCCCGCCATTTCCGATCGGCTTGCCGGAATGAGCCGCGCCGGTGAGCGTGAAGCTGCCTGCGCCGTTTTCGGGATGCGGCGTCAGTTCCAGGACCGCGATGCCCAGTTTTGCGGCGACGGCCCTGGCCGGAGTATCACTCCCGCTGGCGACGACCAATGCCTTGGCCTTCAGGTCGCTCAGATAAAATTCGAACTCGTCGGCCCGGTACGCCATGTTCAGCGGCGCTGCCGTGCAGCCGCTGGCGATCGCGACAAATGCAGTGGCCATTTCCGGACAGTTGGGCAAGACGATCCCGACCCGGTCGCCCCGCCCCACACCCAGCTGGTTGAGCGTTTCCACGGTTTTTTCCACGAGCATATGCAAAGACCGGTAGCTCAGCGGCTTTGCAGAAGGCGCCGTGATCGCGATCGCATCCGGGGTATCCTTCGCATGGATCGCGATCATTTCCGACAGGGTGGTGAATTTTTTCATGGTCGTTGAGATTGGAGCTGGAATGGATCGGGTTGCATGACGAGGATGCCTGTTCAGGACAAACGCAAAGTCGCCTTGTGCTGCTGCAATTTTTTCGCCAGCAGCGATGCGAGCGCGTATACCGCATCGATGTTGGGTGTCGGCGTATCGGTGATCCTGCCAAGTTCGATCACGGAACCGACCAAAGCCTCGAGTTCGATCGGCCGGCCCAGCTCGACATCCTGCAGCATGGAAGTCTTGTGCTGTCCGACCGCCTGGGCGCCGTTGATGCGCTTTTCCAGGCTGACCCTGAAATGCACGCCGAGTTTTTCGCCCAGAATCTGCGCCTCGCGCATCATGTTCGCGGCCAGCTCGCGCGTGTGTGGATAGACGCAAATGTCTTCCAGCGTGGCGTGCGTAAGCGCGCTGATCGGGTTGAAGCTCAGGTTCCCCCACAGCTTCAGCCAGATCTCGGAGCGGATATCATTGATCACCGGCGATTTGAACCCGGCATTCTTGAACGCTTCGCTGATCGCGAGTATGCTCGGCGTCTCGCTGCCGTCGAGCTCGCCGAGCGTGAAGCGATTGCCCTCGATGACCTTGATCACGCCCGGACGGATCACTTCGCTCGCCGGATAGACGACGCAGCCGATCACGCGATCGACCGGGATGTGTTTTGCGATTACGCCATCTGGATCGACCGCCTTGACCGGAGTACCCTGATAGCGCTTTCCCGCCTCGCCCGGCAACTTGTAAAAGTACCACCAGGGTATGCCGTTCTGCATCGTGATGACGCGCGTCTCGGCGTGAAACAGCGCCGGAAGATCGGCAGCGACAGCGGCGACCTGATGTGCCTTGAGGGCAAGGATCACCACATCCTGGACCCCCGCTTCCGCGATGACCGAGGTGGCCTTGATCGGCTGCGCGAGCAGTTCGTTGCCGCTCTCTTCGATCAGCCGCATGCCGCTTTGCCGCACGGCAGCCAGATTGGCGCCGCGCAAGATCAATGTCACATCATGCCCGCTCAGCGCGAACTTGACTCCCAGCATGCCGCCTATGGCGCCCGCACCTACGATACAGATTTTCATGGTTGTTATCTTTGGCTAATTTGAAAAATCAAAACATCAAGCCGGGGCCGATCCCCCGTATGTGTTGCGCAATGTGCCAATGCCCTCGATATGCACTTCGACGACAGCCCCCGATTTCATCGGCAATACCCCCAGCGATGTGCCGCAGGCGATCAAATCACCCGGCTCCAGTGTCATATCCTGACTCAGTGCGTGAACGATTTCCGCCGGAGAAAAAATCATGTCGTTGCACGGGTAATTCTGGCGCTCCCTGCCATTGAGCAGCGTTCGTACATTCAGGGTTTGCCAATCCAGGCCCGTCGCGATCGCCGGTCCGAAGACCCCGAAACCGTCAAAGCACTTGGCCCGGGTCCATTGCGCAAACGAAGCATCTTTTGCGATCAGGTCCAGCGCCGTGATATCGTTGACGCACGTATAACCGAATATCGCCTGTCTGGCCTGTTGCTCATTCGCGTTCTTGCATCGACTGCCGATCACGACGCCCAGTTCACCCTCGTAAACCACGCGCCCATCGTAGCCAATCGGTGATGGAACGGCATGCTCGTGCGCGCAATAGCTGTTGGGCGTCTTGATGAAATACAGCGGCTCGGCAGGGATCGCCAGATTCTGTTTGGCCGCCTGCGCATGGTAATTGTTCCATAGCGCGATGAATTTGCCAGGCCGACAGGGCAGATCGATACGGACATCAGCCAGCGCGAGTTCTGACTCCGTCCTGCGAGCATCGCCAAACATTTCACCCTCGCAGGCTATGACTCTATCACCCTCGACCTGGCCGAAACCCGGCTTGCCTTCGTGCGTGTATGAGATCCACAGTGCCATAAACTTCTCCGGGCGATCCGATCAAACGGTCTGACCATAACCTCTGCGCGAAACCGGATAAGCGGAACCTGCCGGACTATCATCCATTTGCTGCACCTCCTCACAAAAATTTCACAGGGGCGCCGAATATTTAGAACGGTAATCTATCAGCAAAAATCGTATTCAGCCAGCGGAACTGATATCCGGATAACGCAATGGGTCTGCACCTTCGTTCATGCAAGGACGACCGGCCCGAGTGTCGGGGCCGGCCGCTTTCAGTTATTGCTGTCATAGTACAGCTGCTTTGTGGCACACTTATCACCATTCGACAATAAATCTCCATCAGCCTTGCAACCATACGAACTCTTCATCGGCCTGCGCTATACCCGTGCTAAACGGCGCAATCACTTCATTTCCTTCATTTCACTGATCTCCATGCTGGGCATGGCGCTGGGCGTGATGGCCCTGATCGTCGTTTTGTCGGTGATGAACGGGTTCCAGAAAGAGATCCGCGCGCGCATGCTGGGCGCATCACCCCATCTCGAAGTGGTCGCGGACGGCGGCCGTATGAACGGATGGCAGCCGGTTTTGGACAAGGTCGCGCATAACCCGCAAGTATCCGCCGCAGCGCCCTACGTCGCCGGCCAGGGCATGCTGACGTTCGGGCAGAGCGTGCAAGGTGTGATGGTGCGCGGCATCGATCCCGCAAAGGAGACGGCCATCACCGAGCTGGCCAACAAGATCAAGGCCGGTTCACTGGAGGATCTGCGCAGCGGAAAATTCGGCATCGTGCTCGGCGTCGATCTTGCGCGCTCGCTCGGCGTCCGGCTCGGCGAAAAGGTCATGCTGATCACTCCGCAAGGCCAGATCTCGCCTATCGGCATGATGCCGCGCCTCAAGCAATTCCGCGTGGTGGGTATCTTCGAGATCGGCATGGCGCCTTATGACAACAACCTCGCATTGATCAACATCCGCGACGCGCAAAAGCTGTTCCTGCTGGGCGACGCGGTCACCGGAATCAGTGCCAAGTTGCGCGATGTCGATCTTGCGCCGCAAGTGTCGCGCGCGATCCAGCGGCAGCTGCCGGATGACCTGTACGCCAACGACTGGACACACCAGAACAGCAATTACTTCCGCGCGGTGCAGATGGAGAAGAACATGATGTTCATCATTCTTTCGCTGATCGTCGCGGTGGCTGCTTTCAATATCGTCTCCACGCTGGTGATGGCGGTCACCGACAAGCAGTCCGACATCGCGATCCTGCGCACGCTCGGCGCTTCGCCGCGCAGCATCATGAAGATCTTCATCGTGCAGGGCGTGGTGATCGGCGTGGTGGGCACGCTTCTCGGCGCAATTTCCGGCATCGCGCTGGCGCTCAACCTGGATGTGGTCGTGCCGTTCATCGAGCATCTGTTCGGCGTGCATTTCCTCGCCAAGGACGTGTATTACATCAGCGAATTGCCGTCCGACCTGCGCTACCACGAGGTGATGGTGGTGACAGGCTTTTCATTCCTGATCAGCCTGTTGGCCACGATATATCCCAGTTATCGCGCTTCGCAAACGCAACCGGCGGAGGCTCTTCGTTATGAATGAGACGATCATTTCCTGCCGCGACCTGCGCAAGACCTTCACCATCGGAAATGTGGATGTGCCGGTGCTCAAAGGCGTCAACCTCGACGTGCAGCGCGGCGAGCGCATCGCCATCGTCGGCGCTTCCGGTTCGGGCAAGAGCACACTGCTGCATCTGCTCGGCGGACTGGACCACGCCAGCAGCGGCAGCGTGCAGATACTCGGGCAGGATATACTGAAGATGGACGAAACAAAACGCGGCGAGATACGAAATCGGTCGCTGGGTTTCGTGTACCAGTTCCATCATCTGCTGCCGGAATTCACGGCGCTGGAAAATGTCGCAATGCCGCTGTTGATCCGCGGCATGGAACGCGCCGAGGCAGCGCCGCGTGCCGCAGCGATGCTGGAACAAGTGGGGCTCGCGCACCGCCTGGAACATCACCCTTCCGAACTGTCCGGCGGCGAACGCCAGCGCAGCGCAGTCGCCCGCGCGTTGGTGACTGAGCCGTCTTGCGTGCTGGCGGACGAGCCGACCGGCAATCTGGACCGCAACAGCGCGCAAGCCCTGTTCGATCTGATGCAACAGCTTAACGAAAAGTTCAACACCAGTTTCATCGTGGTCACCCACGATGCCGAGCTGGCTGGGCGAATGCAACGTCGATTGAATCTAATGGATGGCGTGCTCGGAAACGGAACCGGTTGAATGACACACCGGCAACGCACTGCCGCCTCTTCGCAGCCCGGGAATGATGCCGACTAGAATCCTTCCAGCACTTTCATCGCAACCGGCTTCAGCGCCTCGATGTCTTTTTCCGTGCCCGGCGCTCCGGTGGCATAGACCATCTGAAGAAGCTTGCCATTCTTGATCGTAACCAACACCACTCCGATCTTGTTCAGGCGCGCGAATCCCTTGTCTCCCAGTCCTTTGGTAGAGATCACCGGCCCCCCACTGGATGCGTTCTTCTCAATGTCATAATAGGCCATCTCGGCAGCCATTCCATCGTCGGGGAATTTGGTTGTAATCAGCTTGGTCGGTTTACCTGCGACAGTCCAGGTGCATGACCCCTTTTTCGAGCTGTAAGAAGGGACCTCTCCCATCAGCGCTTTCAGGTCTTCCGCCTTGACCAGCGCGCACGCACCGTGGGTGGGCTGGGAGGATTGGGCGGGCTGGGGAGCTGCCGTTTCCGCATGAGCCGGAAGCGCTGCGTTCGTCAGCAGGGCACCAAGACAGATAGCTACGGTTTGCATTTTCATTGTGGCGTTCCTTTCAATTTTCATGCCTGGAAGAATTTTTTAAGTATAAAACGCGGTGAATCAAATATCAAACGGCGGCTATATATGCTGCATTAAAACGTCGTACGCGGAATCGACGCTTTTCTTTCCCAGCATGAAGCTGAATTTGCTGCCGTCTTCAGCAACGATCGCGATGTATTGCAGCAGGTTGTTGTTATGCATTTTAAGCTGCATGATGCTCGGATAGCCAGTCCAAAGCGCGGGCTCGTAACGCTGCTGCCTCTTGTTCCACACGGCAAACAACAAGCGTTTGTCGGTCAGCAACAGCACGCCCTCATAGGACGGGTATGCCTCCAGCTCTCCATTCATGAAGGTGCCGTCTATAAGTTCGGTCCAGGACGAGAACAGCAGTTGCTCATTCGTATCCAGCGTGCGGCTGTATGTCGGATCAAAATTCGACGTCCCGATGGGGCCATAACTCTTGCAACCAGGCAGGAGCAAGGTCGCGCAAATCAGCAGCATCAGCCTCAACCGCGGCAAGGCTGAAAGATGCGCGCCGGGATAATAATGATTCGTGGATGTCACAGCCTTATCCAATAGTGGTTATGAAATACGGGGGCCTGATTCTAAGGCACGCATTTCATGCAGGCAAATGCAAATGAAAGGCCCGCAACGATCGACTGCGGATCCCTGCTTCTGTCCAACGCTTTGTGTATCAACGTTAGCCCTACAGAACAGCCTTCCGCTCCCCGGCTTTCCTTCTCTTCCGTCGTGCGCGCCACTTGAGCGTCACGGAAACCCGCCACGCTACCCGCACCGCAAAATATCCGATGATGGCCAGGCACATTGCCAGCAAAGGCAACCCGATGAAGATCGGCTCTCCCAGCAGCAGCAGCCAGTTCCACAGCTCGTTGAACCAGTTATGCCAATGCAGTTCCGGCAACGTCAATTTTGCGGGGGCAACGTCGCCGTTTTTCCCGCTGACCCATGCGCCGAACTCGTACGCAACCAGATATAACGGGATGATGGTGAGCGGATTGGTGTACAGCGTGGCAAATACCGCCACCGGCAGATTGGCGCGCAGCAACACTGCAAAAAGCGCGGCTGAGATCATCTGCAAGGGGCCGGGGATCAGCCCGCAAAACAACCCGATCGCCACACCTCCCGCCACCGAGCGGCGATGCAGATGCCACAGATTGGGATGGTGCAGCCGGTTGCCGAACGGCTTGAGCCAGCGCTGGTTTTTCACCGTATCCAGGGACGGCAACAGCTTGCGCAGATAATTTCGCATGCCCCAATTCTATCCTCATGCGTTACTCTACGCGCATGGTTTTCTTCACTCTCTGTTTCACGACCGGCGTATGGCTGCTGCAACAGCAGACCGCGCTACCGGATTTTTCCTGGGCATGGATTCTGCCCTGCCTTGCTCCCGCGCTGTTGCTGCCGAACCGGCCGCTTGCGCTGAAAGTCCTGCGCGCGTTGCTCCTTGCCGTCTTGGCCTTGGGACTCGGTTTTTACCTTGCCGCATGGCAGGCCCAACAGCGACTGAATATCACGCTGCCTGACGAATGGGAGGGACGCGATATCGAGGTGACCGGCACAATCGCCGATTTGCCGCGCAAATTCCAGCAGGGTTTTCATTTCAGTTTCGACGTGGATGCGATTCTCACGCCGCACGCCGGCGTGCCCGGGCACATTTACCTCAGTATCTACCAGGATCGGAAATACGCTCCGCTCGAAGTACACGCGGGTGAACGCTGGCAACTCACTGTGCGACTCAAGCAACCTCACGGCAGCAGCAACCCGTACGGGTTCGATTTTGAGTTGCGCGCGCTGGAGAATAATGTGCGTGCAGTGGGATACGTGAACAACAGGGCGGACAACAAGCTCCTGTCCGCACGGTCCGATGGCTTGAATTACCGCATCGACCGTTGGCGCGAAGCGGTACGCCACAAGTTCAACACCGAGCTGGGCGACGCGCCTTACGCGGGCGTGCTGAGCGCGCTGGCCATCGGCGACCAGAGCAGCATCCCGGCGGCACAATGGCAGGTATTCACGCGCACCGGAGTGAATCATCTGATGAGCATTTCCGGCCTGCACATCACCATGCTTGCCAGTCTGGGCTTCGTTCTCACCTACTGGCTGTGGCGGCGCAGCATGCGCCTTACCCAGTTATTGCCGGCGCGCAAGGCTGCCGTGCTGGCCGCATTTCTGATGGCGTTCGCTTACGCCCTGCTGTCCGGTTTTGCCGTACCGGCGCAACGCACTGTATACATGGTCGGCGCAGTCGCCATCGCGCTCTGGCTGAACCGGAATTTCTCGCTGGCACAAATACTCTGCTTTGCGCTTCTCGGCGTGCTGATACCCGATCCGTGGGCAGTCATGTCGCCCGGCTTCTGGCTGTCGTTCGGCGCTGTGGCATTGATCCTGTACGTCACGGCCTATCGGCTGAAGCCATCGCACTGGCTGACGGAATACAGCAAGGTGCAATGGGCGATAACCATCGGCCTGACCCCCATGCTGCTCGCCCTTTTTCAACAGATCTCGCTGGTCTCCCCGATCGCCAACGCCTTTGCGATCCCTCTGGTAAGCTTGGTGGTCGTGCCGCTTTCCCTGCTCGGCGCCATACTGCCCTGGGACGTGCCGCTGTGGCTGGCGCACAGCGTGATGAGCGGGACGATCGCGTTGCTGGAATGGCTGAGCAGCGTACCGCAAGCAGTGTGGACCCAACACGCGCCGCCGCCATGGAGCATCGTTGCCGCCATGTTGGGCGTTTTCTGGATACTGTTGCCGAGCGGTTTTCCAGCACGCTGGCTGGGATCTTTGCTGCTGCTGCCGATGTTCTTCAACGCGCCGCAACCGCCCGCACAAGATACCCTGCGCCTGACCATTTTTGATGTGGGACAGGGTCTGGCGGTTGCGGCGCAAACCCGGCATCACGCGCTGCTCTACGATACCGGCCCGGATTTCAGCGATGGCGCTGACAGCGGCAATCGCATTCTGGTCCCTTCGTTGCGTGCGATGGGCATCGCCAGACTGGACGGATTGATACTCACCCATAACGACACCGATCACACCGGCGGCGCGGCTTCCGTGATGCAGGCCATGCCGGTAGGGTGGCTATCGTCTTCGCTGCCGGATGGCCACCCGCTGTTGCGGGCGGGAGACGATAGACACTGCGCGGACGGACAATCATGGCAATGGGACGGGGTCGATTTCGAGATATTGCATCCGGATCCGGGCAGTTACAGCATCGCGAAGATCCGCGACAACAACCGCGGCTGCGTATTGCGCATCAGCATAGGCAACCGGCACATCTTGTTGACCGCAGACATCGAAAAGGCCTCGGAACAACAACTGCTCGAGAAGCACCCCGACAAACTTCCTGCGACTTTGCTGGTCGTACCCCACCATGGCAGCAGAACCTCATCCACGGAACCATTCATTTCGGCAGTGCATCCGGACTATGCCGTGTTTACCGTGGGTTATCGCAACCGCTTCGGCCATCCGAAACCGGGAATCGTTCAACGCTACGCCAATATCGGCAGCATCCTGCTGCGTTCGGATGCAGACGGGGCGATACTGGTCAATATGGATGCAGGAGGTCTGAAGATAGAACGCTATCGCAATACACATGGCAGATACTGGATGCACAGGATGCGACTCGCCGGGGAAGAGCGGCAGGCAGGGATGTCTCCTCGGTGACGCATCGGTACACGAATCATGACGCTGCGCTAAACCCGGAGGTAACAACCAAATGAAGATACTTATATTTTTTGCCCTATTCGTTGCGCCTCAATATGCCTTGGCCGCCGAAGAAGATGATATCGGCCTCGCGGCGCACAATATGTTCGATAACAGAATTTCCCTGGGACTTTCCACCAAAGTGAAGCACCGCCTGCTGGTCAACATGAGGTCACAATTGCAGGCGATTCAAAGGATCACCGGCCTGCTGGCCGAGGAAAAATTCGAAATGACTTCCGGGATATCCCGCGCGAAGTTTGGACTGACGGACGAAATGAAACAGATATACGACTTGTCCAACAATGCGGAATTCAAGGATCTCGGCCTGGCGTTCCACAAAAGCGCCGCCGAACTGGGGACTGCTCTGCAGACGAAAGACATGAAACAATCTTTGCGGGCTTTGCACGACACGATGGGCTATTGTGTGCAATGCCACGCCAAATACCGGCAGTGACCGAACCAGGGCAGACATTTGGATCCGCACCGGGCAATTGACAGCATGGCAAACAACGAAGCGCTGCGCCCGCCTCTTGCGGCATCCGACGAATGCAAGCCGGCCGTCCTCTATTCCTTCCGGCGTTGTCCCTATGCGATACGCGCTCGCTTGGCGCTTTGTGCGACCGGCGTGGAGGTGGAGTTGCGCGAAGTGGCATTGCGCGACAAACCTGAAAGCATGCTGGCAGCCTCTCCCAAAGGCAGCGTGCCGGTGCTGGTGCTGCCAGACGGATGCGTGATCGATGAAAGCTGGGAGATCATGCTATGGGCGCTGCACCGGAACGATCCGGAGGGCTGGCTGGGAAAAAATGACGTTTGCGTCAATGCCGCCACAGAGTTGGTCATCGAAAACGACACCGTTTTCAAGATTCTTCTGGATCGATACAAGTATGCCGGCCGCTACCCCGAATATCCTCGGTCACATTACCGCTCCGAGGCTGAAATCATCCTGCTGCAACTGGAAAGCCGGTTAAGCGCAACACGATATTTGCTGGGCGATACCATGTCGATCGCTGATGTCGCGATATTTCCGTTTATTCGCCAGTTCTCCGAAGTAGACAGGCAATGGTTCGCCCAGGCTCCCTATACTTCACTGCAGCGCTGGCTGAATGAGTTTCTGGATTCGGAAAGATTCGCCGCCGTTATGAAAAAATACCACGTTTGGCATCCTGGCGATCCAACCGTTATCATGGCGGACTAATTGACCATGTCCTCGATATGCTGAACCTGATCATCTCCACGATTGTCTTCTTCGTTGCTGCCTGGTATGTCAACCGTTATCTGGATGAGCAGGTAATGCTCCCCAAGGGCATGACGCGCAGCGTGCTGGTATTCCTGCTTGCCTCTCTGGTGTCATGGGGTGCGGGGGAAATAACGGACTGGGCACAAGTCAAGATCGAGGGGCCGCAAGCGGCAGCACAAATTTCTGTCGATCTATCCGGTCTTTTGAAAGCGGTTGGTCAACAGCAGCCCTGACCGAAAGACGGGCGCGACAAGCCGGGTTTAAATCAATTTTCAACGATGGGTACGATAATGAAACCAAGTAACGCGATCTTATTGCTCATGCTGACCAGTCTGGCCAGCGAGGCTTTTGCGGAGGTTGCCACCGCGGACAATTCCCAGCCTGCTGAAGTCAGCGTGGGCGTATATGCCCAGCATTCCGGCGGCAAATATGTTTATCATTATCGCATAACCAACAGAAGCCAGCAGAATATTATCGCCGTCACGATCGGCCGCGATAACCAGAATGACGCCAACCCCGGCAACGATGTCAATGAACTGCTTGGTCTCCCGTCGGGGTGGAATGCCAAGCTGGGCATCCCCTCAACCAGTTCCAACGCGCCCACGGGCTGGCGCGTCAGTTTGGTTAACCCGGAAGATAACGCGACCCACGCAATAGCTTGGGAGATGTTGAACGACCGCTCACCCCAGATTCGTACCGGTCAAACCATAAACAAGATGAGTATTTCCCTGGATAGTCCCGATAACAACTATCTGAGCGGCCACGCGCTGGTCACGTTTGACGACGGGAATCCCATTAATCTGACCGTGCCGCTGGAACGGCTCGACGTCACTCCACCCAGCGTGATTGTCATTCTGAATCCGGACTCGCTTATTGCCCAGAAAGACAAATTCGTGGCCGTGAAAGCGTCTTTCATTATCAAGGACGATTACGATCGCCTTCCTGAAATCAAACTCGAGTCCATCACCGCCAACGAACCATTGGGAGCCGGCGACATCCGCGACGCGAGTATCGGGCTTGACGACCGGTACTTCAAATTCCTGGCCGACAGCAACAGCACGTCCGGGCGGATCTATACGGTGACCTATTCGGCAACCGATGCGTCCGGCAACCAGTCCATCGCTTACGCCAATGTGCTGGTGACCAAGCCGGTTGCCGGGCCGCCGGTATTGGCGCCGAATGATTGATGCGGCAGTTTACATCTGGTAACAATGTCCTTCCATTTTCATTCACGGTCATGTATCGTTCGCGGCGTTTAAAAATTGGTTTAGTAGCAATACTTGCAGGGTCAGAAGCGCTGATCAACGGCAGCGATTGCGATGCTGCCGGGAGTATTTCGATCCAGGCTTCACCGCAGAATCTGCATCGCGAACGCCACAACAGAATGATCCCCTTCCAAGGTATCCAACAGTGAAAAAATTGTTTTGCATGTTAATCGCCGCAATGGCCACGGCATTGCTCAGCGGGTGCTATGGCAAAGGATCATCCGCGGATCCTCCTGCGAATTTCACGCCCACAGCGGGCGACGGCAGAGTGTTGCTCACCTGGACGCCCGTACCCGGTGTCGATTACTGGATATTTGCCGCCGCCAGTCCCAGCCTGACGGCTTTCAATTGGGAGGGGTTGCGCTATTCACTTGCGTATATCAACACCCCTACGCCGTGGTATATGTGCGGCCTGTTCGATGATGTGCAGTATTATTTTGCATCCAATGGCCGTATCAACGGCGGGCCGGGCGGACCGAGCAGCCCGACGGTCACTGCGATGCCGTATAACGCCAGCGCCAGTGCGCACTGGAATGCGGGATCAGTCAGTCCGGCCACCGATCTTTATGGGGTCGGATACACCAGCCTGACGACCTGCAACAATCTTGTGACGACGAGTTCCAGTGGTATATTTGCTGCGGTCGGCACAGGCGGTGCGATATTTACCGGCACCTTGGCAGGCCCGCCTTACTCGATAGCTTGGGCCCCTCAATCTGCTCCAAACGGATTCACAGCCAACCTCTATGCGGTGACCGGTTACGCAGCTTACCAGAATAACGTGCTCAATCCGGGGTTGCGCTGGGTCGCAGTTGGGGCCGGAGGTGCCTCGGTCTACAGTACTGATGGCATCACCTGGTCAGCTGGAGGGGCATCCGGTATGCCTACGAAAGATTTATATTCCATTACGCAGGTGGGCGGCAATTTTTACGCCGTGGGCGATGCAGGAACCATCATCTCCACAACGGATGGGATCACCTGGACAATTCATAATTCTCCTGCAGTATCGACCAGCAAACTGTACGGAGTGACTCATGGCAATTACTATGTGGCGGTCGGCGAAAGCGGTACGATACTTCGCAGTATCGATGGCAACACCTGGTCAGTCATGACACCGAGTTCCCCAATTTCCAGCACTTTGCGGCAAGTGGCTTACTTCGGCGGCATCTACGGATCGATCTATGTCGCAGTGGGCGATGCCGGTACCATAGTCACCAGCATAGATGGCGGCAGCACCTGGATCACACAAACCGCATTATCCGGATTGCCGATTCCACCCAATCTTGTCGGGATCACGGTCGAAACTCGGACAGTGGATCCGGCCATAACTTCCGCAGACCCTTCGTTGGGAGTTATTTCGACTGCCCAATTCGTGGCCATAGACAGCGCGGGTAATGCCTACACCAGCGTGAATGGTTACACTTGGACACAAACAATCAACACCGGCATCTCCTGCGTCACCGCCACTTCCTGCATGAATCCACTGGTCAGTAGCGGTTTCGGCTATGTCGCCGCAGGAGATGGCGGTACTACCGCATTTGCTTTCTGATAATCTCGGCAGACAGCGCAAGCAACCAGAACGCAAGTTATATCGCACATAAATATATGCCTCTGATTTTAGTTCTCATGACATGCTGAACCTGACCATATCCACCATCGTGTTTTTCGTCGCGGCCTGGTTTCTCAACAGTTACCTGGACGAGCAGGGAATCCCCAGGGGGTTTACACGCATCGTGATGGTATTGGTGCTGGCCTCGCTGATGTCCTGGGTTGTGGGCTGGGGAGTCGACTGGGCGCAAATGAAGATCGAAGGCCCGCAAGCTTCGCTTCGGGCCCCGGGCGGATTGACCCAGCTGATGAAGGATGCCGGCCAGCAACAGCCGTAAGCGTATGCCGCATAGCCGGGAGTTGTCTCAGTGAGACAGCCCGGGAAATAACTCCAGCATCCCATCCGCGATGAGCTGAACCGCCATCGCGGCTAGCAGCAGTCCCATCACGCGGGTGGCAATGTTGAGCCCGCCGGTGCCCAAACGCTTGCCGATCGGCTCGGCCAATCGCAAAACCAGCCAGACGATCACCGCCACAGCGACTATCCCCAAATTGAACGCAAGCTTTCCGGCTAAGCTGCCTGCCTGATGCGCATCGACGATGGCCAGACTGATCGCACCCGGCCCGGCCAGCAGCGGGATCGCAAGAGGCACGACGGCGATATCATTTTTTGCTTCTCCCTCGGCCTGCTCCGCGTCGGTGTGTTGAGCCGGGCTGGTTTTGGCGCCAAACATCGCAATAGCGATGAGTATTAGCAACAGCCCCCCGCCTATTCTGAATGCCGGGATGCCGATACCGAAGAACGCCAGCAAGCTATCTCCGGTCCAGACCGCAAGCGTCAGTATCACCGACACCGCGACGGATGCTTTGAATGCCGTGCGGCCCATCACCTCCGGGCGGCGATCTGTCATCATGCTGAGATAGATCGGGATGGCCCCGAGCGGATTCAGAATGGCAAACATACCCACCAGATACTTTATTTGCTCGGACCATATGTGTGCATGCGTCATGATTCGCTCTTGAATTTGAATGGGAATGCGGGCACAACAAAGCCCGTTGCCAGCCTATCTGGCTTCATCGATCATTTTGATGGTCTTTGCTTCGACTTCCTGTGCCACTTTGGCCAGAAATGGCTCTTGCGACAACCCGGCCAACAAAGGGACCGGCTTGATCATACCTATCTTCGTCTTGCCCTGTTCCGTATAGACCGAGATGCGGCACGGCAGCGCCATGTTCAGGCGCATGTCTGTCGAAAGCACCTTGGCGGCCTGCCCCGGGTTGCACACTTCGAATTCCTTGCAATTCTCGGCAAAGGCGATGCCCTTCCCGCGCAGCGTGTTGCCCAGGTCATGGATGTGCAGCACGCCGAACTCGTTGCGCTTGACCGCGGCCTCCAGATCGGTCGCGGCATCTTCGAATGACTTGTCGCTCTCAACGATGTAATACATGGCTATCTCCTGATTCTGTTTGCTATCAATCCCTGACGGGTCCAGCCAGTGCAAGCATATTATCCGGCTTGCTTTCGGTTATCGCTGTGATAACCTGCATCCGATGAAAATCTGGCTGCAACATCTCGCCGTTCTCCTCACCACCGCCTGGGTCGGCGGCCTGTGGGCCGTCGGGTATCTCGCGGTGCCCGTATTGTTCTACGCCCAGCCGGACAGGCAGCTGGCGGGAATGCTGGCCGGCAAGATGTTCTCTCTGGTGGCTTATCTGGGCATGGCAAGC